>CAYFOT010000189.1:0-1026 GCA_964344825.1 uncultured Actinomyces sp. | reverse complement strand
ACGAAATATGATATAATAGGGCAAGAAACAAAGGGGTTTATGCCTTATGATGACAAGAGATTCGGATGACAAACGCACACAGATTGTCTACTTCTGTATAGATGATTTAGTGCCAGCGGATCATCTGCTTCGGCTGATTGAGAACACACTGGATTGGGCGTTTATTTATGACCTTGTAAAGGGAAAATACTCAGCCGACGAAGGACGGCCGAGCATGGATCCCGTTGCTCTGATTAAAATACCCTTTCTCCAATATCTGTATGGGATTCGAAGTATGCGTCAGACAATAAAGGAAATTGATGTCAATGTGGCCTACCGCTGGTTCCTTGGGTTAGGGTTGCACGAGACGCCACCGCACTTTTCAACGTTTGGTAAGAACTACACCCGTCGTTTCAAAGATACGGACTTGTTTGAGCAAATATTTGAGCACATCCTGGAGGAGTGCTACAAGCACGGTTTTGTTGACCCCAGCGAAGTGTTTGTGGACTCTACCCATGTCAAGGCAAGAGCGAATACACACAGGAAGCGCAAGGAACTGGCTCAGAAAGAAGCACTGTTTTATGAGGAGCAGTTGAAAGCCGAAATCAATCAGGACAGGGCGTCCCACGGCAAGAAGCCCCTCAAAGACAAGGGTGCTGATGAGGAGGGTTCAGACGGTGGTGAAGCAAAAGAAATCAAAGTCAGCACGACTGACCCCGAGAGCGGCTGGTTTCACAAAGGAGAACATAAGCAGGTCTTTGCATATGGAGTAGGCACAGCAGCAGATAAACACGGATGGATACTGGGCTATGATGTCAACCCAGGAAACCAGCACGACAGCAGAACCTTTGTGGGCTTATATGAGAAACTGAAGGGAATCGGTGTTGAGAAAATCATTGCGGATGCGGGGTACAAGACGCCCGCGATTGCCAAACTGCTGCTGGACGCGGGAATTACCCCTGTGTTTCCCTACACAAGTCCCATGACAAAGGATGGATTCTTTAAGAAGTATGAGTATGTATATGATGAGTTTTATGATTGCTACAT
>CAYFOT010000188.1:0-1029 GCA_964344825.1 uncultured Actinomyces sp. | reverse complement strand
CTGCCGATCCTTACGCGCGCCCTCGCGATGCGCCAGATTGACCACCCCGTCATCAAAGTTCTGAGTGGGCGCAGCCTCCAGATGAATAGGCCCGTCGGCATGGTCGCAATGGCTGACGGAGACGTCATTGGGCACCTACCATTGGTTGCGGAAGTTGTGCCTGGGGCATTGAGCGTAGTTGCACCCGGCAACGCCCTCGCCCCAGAAGAACCGAACCCGTCCCCAAGCGGAACCACACCGCGCCCAGCCACCGGAGAGTGAGACAGTAGTGTCAGTGAAGAACCAGTTTGCCAGGCCACGCAAAGGACACATCCACGGGCTGTACACGTTCGCGTACTACGTGCTCACGCCAATCATGAAGTCACTGACCAAGCTGGAGTGGGACGGTACGGAGAATCTGCCCAAGTCCGGCGGGTTCATAGTCGCACCGAACCATGTTTCGGAATTCGATCCGGTGGCCATGGGGTATTTCCTGGGTATCAACGGGTATGAGATCAAGTTCTTGGCGAAGGACAGCCTGTTCAAGATCCCGTTACTGGGGCCGTTCCTCACGAAGTGGGGCATGATTCCGGTGGCGCGGGAATCGGGTGGTGGGAACTCCCTGATCGCGGCGCACTCCGCACTGGAGAATGGCGCGATGATGGGGATTTATTACGAGGGGACCATCACCCTTGACCCCGCCTTCTGGCCCATGAAGGGGAAGACAGGTTTGGCGCGTCTGGCGATGGACACGCGCGTTCCCGTGATCCCGATTGTGCAGTGGGGCGCGCAGGATGTGATGGACCGGGAGGTGCTGCCAAAGCTGTGCGGGCGCCGCCGCAAGCTTTACTATCGGGTGCTGCCGCCGCTGGATTACTCCGATATTGAGGGGGATTCCAGTAATCACGAGGGCGTTCGGGAACTAACCCACCGCCTCACTGAAGCGTTGATGAAGGGGTCCGCGGAGTTGCGCGGACAGGAGGCCCCGGAGGAAGCATGGGACGCCAAGAGCGTTGGTGTGCCAACAAAGAAGGAGATGCCGGCGTTCTC
>CAYFOT010000187.1:0-1037 GCA_964344825.1 uncultured Actinomyces sp. | reverse complement strand
CGCAGTGATTGGCGGCTTCTTGCTAGAGGCCACGGGCTGGTTGCCGGCGCGCCTGTATGTGGTTCCCAGGCGATCCTGCGGAGAGGAAGTGGGTGCGCTCTGACGGCGCAACCAGTCTTGTGGTCGCTATTGCCGCCCACCTAGCCAGGGAAGAGTGGTATCGGTGGACAGATGAGTGGCTCGGCGATGAGGCTCCCCATGAGATGCCTACGGGCAAGATGGCTGCCTAACAGGTCATGGACCTTGCTTCCCTGATTTCTTCGCTCGGCGACACCCCAGCGTGGTTGGTGGTAGTCGCGTTTTTCGCGGTACTGGTCGAAGTTTTGTATAACCGCTGGGCGGAGAGGCGTCGGCAACGGGAGGCGGAGAGAGACCGACTTCGCGCCGAGTTTTCGAAGGCGTTTGCCACATACACCCGGTATATGGAGTTCCCGTTTCGCATCCGCCGCCGGAGGGCAGACCTTCCAGCAGACGAGCGACAGCGGCTTTCTAACGAACTGTCGAACGTTCAAGAACAGTTGCGGTATTACGAGGCTTGGACGGTGTTGGAGGATCCGGAAGTTGGGCACGCGTACGGGGGACTCCTGGCTGGCGCCCGCGACAAGGCTGGACGCGCGATGAGGGAAGCTTGGGGGACGCCAGGGGTGGCGAGTGACGATGCGATGAATGCGACGGAGATGCCGGACTTTGATCCGAAGTCAAATAAGGTGCTCGAACGCGTTTACTTGTCTGCGGTGAAGCAGTTCCTTAGTCACAAGAGAAGGCGATGGTTTCCTCGAATGAAGAAGCCGTCTCCGCCATTGGAAGAGTAAAGCTGCATCTTCAACGCGCCAGATCCGAACGGGTGGGCCCCTGCTCAGGCAGTATTGTCGACCAGCCCTGCCTAGCGGCATGGAGCGCTTTCACCCTCCCGCGACGATGTAGACCGATCCGTCCTCGGCCATGCCTGTGCTGAGGTCAAACCGTGGGTCACCGTAGCCCTCTACGAGCACGTAATTCTCGTGGATACTTGCGATTGGAGCGTGAAAAACGCCCGA
>CAYFOT010000186.1:0-1046 GCA_964344825.1 uncultured Actinomyces sp. | reverse complement strand
CCGTTTCGATATGCCCAGAATTTGTCTTTCAAAGCGACGCCATTGTCGGCGAAGAGGTCGCGACGCATGTCGCCCAGCCAGCGCACGGACTGGTAGGGAACTAACCCGGCCGGGTAGGCAGCTTTGGCGAACTGCTTACGTGCACGACGTTTGAACCGGGGCGCTAACTTCGGCTTCTCCCCAGTTTCGGGGTCCACGGCCGCCTTCTTCTGCTCAACTTTTCTGCGCAGACCCTCTACAACCCCTGGGCTGAAGGGCCAAACATCCCCGTATTCCGGGGTTCTTTTAACATCGATGATCTGTGGCCCTGAAGCGCTTGGGGCCATATCGAACTCGACAAATTCCAGGTGCGGGGCAAAGGCCCCGATGGATTCAACCAGCTCAGCTATGGCCGGCCAATCGTGGACGCAACCTTCAAAGAGGGCACCCGTGACGGGGTTCGAGTCGTACTCATACAGCTGTCCTTGTATAACCGAACGGGCCCGGGCATACTCACCGGTTGTCACGTCTATGGGACTTTCGAACGTGGCTGAGACGCGTTTGCGCGGTGTGCCCATGGCGGGCACAGGAATGCCGACTAGACGGCCACCCCGGGTGAGTCGCGCTGCTGGTGCACGCACCGCGGTGCGCAGGTAAGCTTCAGCGACCTGCGGGGTGGTGCCTTCCCAGTTCGTCAACAGCACCCGCAGCGTTTGGGCGCCGGGCAACAGGGGGTTGTGGAAGGGTGACTCTTCGCTCTGGGTTACTACAGCAAATTCATCGGGGGGTGGCACCCACCCATTGCGTCCTTCCCCTTTCCGGAGAACCTCAGAAAGCAGAGGTACTTCTGCCGAGGTGTCGGAAGGCTGCCACTGTGAGGGGCGCAGCTGGAAGCGCGAATCGTCTGCGCAGATGCGCTCCAGGTCTTTCAGGGACGTCACTTGCGACTGCGTCCCCTGTTCCAAGTCGAACGCCTGTAGCTCGCCGTCGCGGTTGAGTAGGTGGTAGCGGTGTTTTTGAAAGCGGTCCTCGAAGGGCTTCAGGACGGCAAGGGTGGTGACGCGGTC
>CAYFOT010000185.1:0-1057 GCA_964344825.1 uncultured Actinomyces sp. | reverse complement strand
ATGTAGTAGAGAAGTTGATATTAAATTAAGGTGGAAAATTCAAAGAATAGGCATGACCATAAGGAGCATTTTTATATGAATATTGGAAACAGTTTAGGATGTAAATTTATGGGTATAGTTTACATGAACAAACACTTAACAAAGGAGGATATATATGAGAGTAAAAGATAAGGTTGTAATACTAACTGGTGCAAGTTCAGGTATAGGTGAAGCTGCTGCTTTAACACTAGCTAGAGAAGGTGCTAATGTAGTAGTTGTTGCTAGAAGATTTGAGAGACTAGAAGCTTTAAAAGAAAAAGCAGCAGATCTACAAGGTGAAATATATCCAGTAGCTGGAGATATGTCTAAAGATGAGGATATTAAAAATGTTGTAAAATCAACAGTGGATAAATACGGAAGAATTGATGTATTAGTAAACAATGCAGGTATACTAGATAGGTTTTTGTCAGCAGACAATGTTGAAGATGAGGTTTGGGATAGTGTATTAGCAGTGAATCTTACAGGTCCTATGAAATTAATCAGAGAATCAATGGTTTATATGAAAAAACAAGAATCTGGTAATATCATAAACATAGCTTCTGTTGGTGGATTATTTGGTGCAAAAGGTGGTCTAGCTTATGTAACTAGTAAGCACGGTATTATTGGAATGACAAAACACATAGGAGCTATATTTGGAGAAGAAGGTATTAGATGTAATGCCATAGCTCCAGGTAGTATCAAGACTGAAATAGGCAATACGGTAGAAAATCCTAATATGCAAGTATACAATAAGGTAATGAAGAGTGCATCAGTACTTCCAGTTTTAGGTGAAGCAGAAGATATCGCCAATGTTATACTGTTTTTAGCATCAGATGAATCAAAATTCATCAACGGAGCAACTATAGTAAGTGATGGTGGATGGACTATTCAGTAGTAACTTTGCCTTAACTTAGTACCATACTTAATATACCCAAAACAAAACACTATTTAAGAACCAATCTTTAAATAGTGTTTTAACCCTCAATAACTCTGATAATCTCAGTGGTATTGGGGGTTTTTCTTGTTATTGGTTTACAAA
>CAYFOT010000184.1:0-1060 GCA_964344825.1 uncultured Actinomyces sp. | reverse complement strand
GCGCCTGGCAACGCACCAAGCAACGCACCAAGCAATGCGCCAAGCAATGCGCCTGGCAATGCGCCTGGCAACGCACCCGCCACCGCCACCACCCCCGCCAACCTAAACAGCCCCGTCGACTACCAAACCGCCAACTCCCTCGCCGCTGCCGAAAAAGCCATCAAGGCTTCCCGCGCCCAGGAAGACCCCGACTACCCCCGCTTCCACGTCGCTCCGCAGGTCGGCAGGCTGAACGACCCCAACGGCCTAATCATGAAGGACGGCGAGTACCACGTATTCCACCAGCTAGGCCCCTTCTTCCCTGATCGCAAAGCGATCTACTGGGGCCACTATTCCTCCCCCGACCTGGTGAACTGGACTCCGCACGCGCCCGCCCTCGCCCCGAATGATTGGTATGACAAGAATGGGGTGTACTCGGGCGGGGCCATCGCCGCGGGTGATGAGGTTTGGCTGCACTATACCGGGAACGTGAAGGACCAGGAGGGCCGACGCAGCGCCTACCAGTGTGCCGCGACCACCACCGACTTCAGGGAGTTTGGGAAGTTGGAGGGGAATCCGCTGATCTCGACGCCGATCGAGGGGTACACCGCCCACGTCCGCGACCCGTTCGTGGTGGGGGGCGAGGGCGATTATACGATGTACCTCGGCGCCCAGCGGGATGATCTGACGGGGACGTTGCTGGCGTATACGTCGCCTGACCTGCGCAATTGGGAGACGGCGGGTGAGGTGGTCGTCGACGATCCCAAGTACCGCGACTTCGGATATATGTGGGAGTGCCCGAACGTCATGGAGATGACGGACGAGGCGACCGGCGAAACCTTCGATGTCCTGCTGTTTTCCCCGCAGGGCATCCCGGCGCAGGAGTACCAGTTCCGCAACATTTTCGCGTGCGGGTACCTGGTGGGCCACTTGGACGGAACGACGTTCACGCCGGTGTCGGAGTTCATCGAGTTCGACTCCGGATTCGAGTTCTACGCGCCCCAAGTCTTCACCCTTCCGGCGGGCGCACAGCCCGAGGCCGACGCGGGCGCAAAAGCGGGCGCCGACACAGACGCACAGC
>CAYFOT010000183.1:0-1087 GCA_964344825.1 uncultured Actinomyces sp. | reverse complement strand
GGCGTGACACGTTGTGAGGGCCTTCTGTGCTGGGAGGGTGCGTGAAATGGCAACGCTAACGGAACTGCTTGAGAGCGCGCAGCAGACCGCGCAAGATCCTGAGCCGACCGTCTTGCCGGTGCTCAGCGTTCAAATGGGTGAGATCGACCCGTTGGGAATCAGACAGATCAACTTCGATTTGATGGAAGAGGCGTTGCCAGGGCTGAACAATGTGGCAGGCCGTGTCCGGCCGTTCGTTGCGATTGCCTGGGCATGGCGCAGAGCAGCAGCGCTGTTGGAAGAGTCCGGAGGCGCAGAGGCCGACAAGATTCGCAACTTCGTGGACCGAATAGACGTGGTCTATGCGTGGTCCCAGTTCGTGGTTGACAATCCCGGGGGTCTTGCGGGCCGGAACGTCTTGGCGGAGCTGATTAGTGCCCCTGATGCACAGCTGGTTTTTGATGACGCGCTCACATCGCGGTGGATTCGGAGGCGGAACGCGCAACGTATGTCCACAGGGATCACTTCGCCCCTGAACTATGGTCCGGGACTGAGGAGCTTGGGATGGCTCACTGCGACTAATACGCCCGGGCTCAATGCTGCGGCGCACGAAGTTCAACGCGCCCTCGACGCGTTCGAGGGTTGTATTGTCCCAGTACTGGATTTGCCCCTGTTTACGACGCTGGAGCCGGTCACGATTACGCGTGATCAGGTGGCAGTCATCGGAGATTTGTGGAGGGCGGGAGAGGAGACCGCGGACGAAAAGGAGATCGCCCTCGACCTTCTGGAGGGTCCGACTGCTCAAAAGGCACGGCGAAACACGATGAAACTCATTCGGCGCGTCGTCGAGGACTTAGGGACCCAGGACACCTTCCCCGTACGAGTTGAGATGTGTGAAACCGACAGGCCTTGGTTATCAGATCCAGATTTGGCCTCCGCCGCAAACGTTTGGCACGCCCTCCAGCTGCGGCAGCTCTTCAGGCTGACGTTGGAAGGGATGTTTGTTTGGCTGCAAAGACAGCTTGAGAGCATGAGCCTGCCTACTTCTAGTCTGGTGGAGAGGTTCTTGGCGCAAATGGTCGCGTTCCCTGTGGATAGCGAGTCGCCG
>CAYFOT010000182.1:0-1099 GCA_964344825.1 uncultured Actinomyces sp. | reverse complement strand
GCGCGCCCGAAGGGACTCGAACCCCCAACCTTCTGATCCGTAGTCAGATGCTCTATCCATTGAGCCACGGGCGCCTTTGTGCTACCCGTTGAGTATAGATACCGCTACGCCGCCGATACAACTTCTCAAAGAGAGAGTCCTTTCACACCTTCATGCTCACACCCAACACAGGGGAATCCCAAAAACGTCTGGCTTTGTGTGATGGTGGGTGGGAAGACGAAGCGTTCCGGAACGGAGACTAACCATGGCCGACCTGCGCGAACCCACCGCTATCCTCCTTGACATCGACGGGACGGTCGTCAACTACGACCTGCAAATTCCCGATTCGGCAAGAGAGGCCATTGCGCAGGCCCGTGCCAACGGGCACCAAATCTACCTCTGCACGGGGCGCGCCAAGGCGGAAATCTACGACTTTCTATGGGACCTAGGCATCGACGGGTTGATCTTGGGGAATGGCTCTTACGTTGAGCATGACGGGGAAGTGGTCCACCGCCAAGTCATGGATCAAGAGACCGTAGAACGCGCCATCAGGTGGCTTGAGTCAGAGGGGTTCGGCTACTACCTTGAATGCAACTCCGGGCTATTTGCCTCCGATGACCTAGCCAACAAGACGGTCATGGCAGTCGGCGACGACAATCCGAACATACGTGACGTGTGGGACGAAGCGATGGCGGGCGCCGTGTACGACACCACGCGCGGCCACGACGACGTCAACAAGATCAGTTTCCCATTGCACAGAGACGTGGATTTAGAGGCCCTAGGGAAGCTGTTCGAGGGCGATGCGCAGATTTCCACATGGACAGCATCCGGTAAGAAGCAGGAGTTCGGAGAGTTCGGGCAGATCGGAATACACAAAGCGGTGGGTGTGAACGCGTTAGCGCAGCACCTTGGCTCCGACCCAAGCACGATGATCGCATTTGGGGATGCAGCCCCCGACATTGAGCTGATAGAGCTGGTCGGCACAGGGGTAGCCATGGGGAATGGTGAGGACGTCCTGAAGGAACGTGCCGACCTCGTAACCGACCATATTGATGAGGACGGCCTGAAGAACGCATTCAAGAAGTTGGGACTCATCTAGCCTCTGCTTAGCAGATCACAC
>CAYFOT010000181.1:0-1117 GCA_964344825.1 uncultured Actinomyces sp. | reverse complement strand
TGGGCGCACAGGAGTCCGACTGGACACTCACGGCAACCGGGCTTGAAGATCAGACCCAATCCCAAGCGATCTCCTGTGATGAGCCGGTCGCGCTCACACCGGGAACCTATAAACTCGGTGAAGCATTGAGAGACGACCTCGACGACGCCGAAGCAAGGAAGCTTGCTAACGCTTACAAGCAGAAGGGCGACTGGTCCTGCCAGACTTGGCAACCTGGTTCTGGTAGCAATCAGGGTAAATGGGGAACGCCAGAGGAACTTGGGTCCGACGGACTCGCTCTTAAGACCAAAGACAAGGTCAAGTGCACGGTCACTAACCAGGCCGCGGAACTAACGGTGCTCAAATACACCAAAGGTGACGGTTTGAAGCCCGCAGACTTCAAGTTGAGCGCCACTGCCGTGGAACAGGGCTCGCCTACCGGCGGTTTGCCCAGCCTAAGTGGCGCTGAGGGTGATAAGACGCCCTCCGTAGCCAACACGCTTGTGGTTCTTCCCGACCACACCTACGAAGTGACGGAAACCGGCGAACACGCTTACGTGCAACGTGCTTTCGAGAAGTACACGCCCTCGGAAGACCAGAGTGGAGATCCGGCGTGCCCGGCGGTTCCCACCGAGAAAAGCCTTGGAAAGGACACCTGCTGGGAAGAGGTTAAGGACGCCGGGGCACCGACGAACCAGGTCTCTGTGGCGCAGGGAGAACGCGGCATCTACCGATTCGTGAACATGACGCCGGAAGGTGCTCAGTTACCCAATGCCGGTGGTACCCCTGCCTGGTGGTATCTGGTCCTTGGTCTTACTTTGACAGGAGTTGCGGGCGTAGCCGCCCACTTCTATGCGAGGAGGCGACCGCTGAAAAGGAAATGACACACACTTGCGGTTCTCGTCCTTCCAGTAGTGATCGTGCATGAGGACGCGAAAATCAGACAAAGCCTATAAGCACCACACCCGCTTTCAATCCGGAAGTGGTAGTAGTAACCGTCCGGCTGTTGCCGGTCAGAAAAGGAGTCAGAAAATGACGAAGAAAGGAAGCCTGGCCCGCAAAGTCTCTGCGAGCCTGGCAGCAACAGCCTTAGGGCTGGCGGGGGCAGCAGCGGCGCTCCCCGCAGCAGCCGACCCAG
>CAYFOT010000180.1:0-1139 GCA_964344825.1 uncultured Actinomyces sp. | reverse complement strand
CATTTCCCGCGGAAAGTCAGCCCAAAGTATGCCTCCGGGCGCCCTCGTTCGTATCCCTTTCTCGAGCAGCTTCTGAGCCAAAGGCTCCACAAAGGCCTCGGGGTTGCGCAGATCGCTCCAGCTCAACGCAATCAGATCCCACCCCGCGGCCAGGATGCTGTGCTGCCGGTCCAGAAACCTCTTGACGACATCGGGGTCGTGGAGGAATTTCCCAACTCCATCGAACTCCACCCCCAGGCGCACCTCGGGAAACCCAACATCCACGTGGAAAAGTCCGTCTCGCGTCATCACGGGACTCTGCGCCTCGAAAGGCACCGTGCCCTGCGGCGGAACCCAGACGATAACGTGGAGGAGCCAAAGGAGGACCGCCTCCGCCAGACTTTCGGCTTTGGTGTCAGCGAGACGCAGGATCTCTCGCCCTCGCCCCACCCCGTCCGAATCCGCAACCAGACTCAGTTTCGCGTCTATGCGTTGGCGGTTCTTTTCGTCCTCGACCCGATTGGAATCCGGAGCGGTACGGTGGTACGTGACCATGCTTCGCAACGCGCTGGTGACGCCAGCCCAAGCGAGGAGCGGGTGCGCGTATCGCAGCAGGTCAACGATCATTTCGTCGATGCTGACTACGGGGACGCCGCGTATCATTTCTACGGGCTCGCCGAGTCTTGTGCCGGTGAGTGGGAGCGCTTTGGCGGCATCGACGTGGACTTTATGCACGACGAGGGCGGGAAGTGTCCGCGTGACAGTACTGGGACTGCCGGGCCAAAAGGCGACGTCGGGCGTGCTCAGCCACGCCCCCAAACCGCGCATGACCAGCGCCGCTTCCATCGTCACGGCAGGTACGGTGAGGGGGTCGGGCTGTTTGCTCGGGTCTGGCTGGCCGTCGCGGTCGAGCGGGGGAAATCGGGACTCGCGGGCGAGCATCGTCGCCAGCGCCCGCGCGATCGTCACGTCGCGGCGGACGGACCAGGAGCGCGCGTCTGGGTGGATCAAGTCCACGCACATGTAGAACGAGCGACGGATGAGCACCAGGTCCAGCGCGCGCGCTTTCGATGGAGGGACCCTGTCGGTCGCGGTGGAGCGCACGATGTTGGCGGCCGTGATCGGGCCAAGCGTCCGGGGCGAGGGCGAGACCACGTCGC
>CAYFOT010000179.1:0-1142 GCA_964344825.1 uncultured Actinomyces sp. | reverse complement strand
TCACGGAACCCCTGCCTGCCGGCCGTGAGGCTGGCTTCCAAGTCGCCTGTGGCCAACGTGTATGCGGTACCAAAGTCGCCCTGGAACAACGCCAAGCGTGCTTGCACCCCGGCTAGGAAAGCGTTATTCGCGTGGGTCCGCTTCACCAGTTGTGCCAGGAGTTCCTCCGCCTGCTGGTAGTGTCCCGCGTAAACAGCCAGGGCTGCCAGACGCAGCTGGAAAACCTGTTGCCAGCGTGGTGAGATTCCGCGGTCCGAGGGCGGCGCGACTAAACGGTCATGTAGCCGCGAAAACGCTTCGCCGGGGCCAATGAACGTGCGTTGGTACGCGGATTCGGCCATGACGACCAGCGGCCATTGTTCCATGCGCTCCAACTCGGGTAGCAGCGTGTCTAAAGCCGATTCGGTTTCTGCCGCATCTTGGCGGAGGTGCCCGGTGAGGGCGCGGGCCACCTGGCCGTCAACCCAAGAAAACTCTGGGCGGGGGAGCGGTTGCCCCGCATTACCAGCATCGCGGACAATCCTGTCCACGTCCCGCAAGTGCTGCTCCGCTGCCCTCGCGTCGCCTGCTAGAGCTGCTAGTAGGGCCAGCAGCTCCAAAGAGTGCAATTCCTCCACTGCTTCATTTTGTTGTCGCGCCGCCCGCAGAGCTAGGTCAGCGCCCCTTTTGGCTAGTGGCAGGTCGAAAACGAGTATTCCCGTGAGGGCAACCGTGGTCAGCAGCAGCGGGCCAAGTGGGTTGCTGCAAAGAAAATCCTGCACCGCCGGGTCCTCCGCTTGGCTGACCAGTTGGGCGCCAGTTTGCGCGGCTGACTCCCAGTCTCCCGCCATGCGTTCAGCCACCATTCGTGTGTTCTGTCAAGTTTGAGTTGTCCGTGTTGCAGTGTTTTTTGGGCCGTGTTGCAACTGGTTTTGGGCCATGTTGCGGGTTTGCTATTTGAGTAGGGCGTGGGTTACGCGCCAGGAGTCGCCTTTGTGGCGTAGGAGCCGGCCGTGGTGGATGAGACGGTCGATGATGGCTGCGGCGATGTTGTCATCTCCGAAGATGGTGCCCCACCTTCCGAATTCGATGTTGGTGGTGATTATGAGGCTGGATTTCTCGTACGAGTTAGCGATTACTTGGTAGAGGAGTCTGGCTCCGTC
>CAYFOT010000178.1:0-1157 GCA_964344825.1 uncultured Actinomyces sp. | reverse complement strand
GGACGAAACCAAACTTGGCAGGTCGAACCCAGTCGGACTGCTCCCCGCGCCTGCCGCGTTGGGGAAGCTAAGCGGTGGGGTGAGGGTTGATAGGTTTCCGGTGTTGAAACTGGCGTTGGTGGTGATGGGAACTTGGATGCCTGCTTCGAGGCCGCTCATCGCTCCCATTACGTCGTTTGCCATGTTTTGTGCGGCGTCTACGGCTTGGTGGCCGTCTTTGTTGATCGCCCCGGTGAGCCCGGCGACGAGCATTTGGCCTACCCACGCCATTTCTTTTGAGGGTGAGTTGATGCCGAAGAACCCGGTGATCCCATCCCAGATCCCACCGATCCAGCCCGACACGTTATCCCACAGCCACCCGGCCAGGCTTTGAATCCCGTTCCACAGGCCCCGCACCAAATCCCCACCAACGGACGCCATACGGGACACGCCATCAGCGACTGCGCCGACAATGCCGGTGATGATTTGCGGGATCGCGGCGACGATCTGCCCGATGATCGTGGGCAGGTTCTGGATGAGGGACACTAGGAGTTGGACCCCGGCCGTGACGATCTGTGGGATCGCGGAGATCACCGCGGAGATGACCGAGGCGATGATTTGTGGGATCGCGGCAACCACGGTCACGATGATTTGTGGGAGCGCCCCGATCAAAGAGGTCAAGAGTCGCAGGCCCGCATCCACCAGTTGCGGGATCGCCCCCAAAATCCCACCCACGACTGAGGTGATGATTTGCGGGAGGACCGCAACAATCGACGTGATGATCTGCGGCAGCGCCCCCACCAAAGAAGTGAGCAGTTGGATGCCCGTGTCGATAATCATGGGGATGCCGGTGAGGAGGAACTGGATGATCCCCTCAATGATCGCTGGCAGCGACTCGATAAGGACCGGCAAAGCCGCTAGCAGGCCTTCGGCCAAACCAAGAATCAACTGCAATGCCGCATCCAGCAGGAGGGGAAGGTTATCCACCAAACCCTGAACGAGAGCCGTGAGTGCGGCGACCGCTGCGGGGATCAGCTCCGGCAGTGCTTCACCGATGCCCGAGACCAGGGTGGCAATAATCTGCACCGCCGCTTCCAACAGGGCCGGTAGTGCCTCGATGATTGCTTGGACTAGGGATACGACGAGGGTCAAGGCGGTGGCGGCGACTTCGGGGAGCA
>CAYFOT010000177.1:0-1161 GCA_964344825.1 uncultured Actinomyces sp. | reverse complement strand
AGCAATACGAAGGTGGCGCAGGAGGCGGCGACGCTGGTCCTTGGGGAGGCGCGGCCGGAGATGCATGGGCGGCTGGCGGACTCCATCTGGGACAACGTGCTGGATACCGCGGATTTGAGTGAGCTGCCGGAGCGTGCGGCGAATGCGAAGTACTTGCGAGCCGAATACGAAACGGTGATCCTTCCCGCCCGCGTCACCACGCTGGCGCAGTACCTGCGGGTGCGCAGGCCTGGGCGCGGGCTGGCGCTGAACCGTGCGAAACGCAAGGCGCTCTGGGCGGTGATTGAAGCGTACCGGGCTGAGGCGCGCGTGGAGGGTGGCTTGTCCTTCGCGGAGGCTGCGGCCGTTGCGACGGCTTGCTTGGAGGTATCCGGAGAGACGTGGGTGGACCACGCCCTGATTGATGAGGGCCAGGACCTCAGCGTCGTCCAGTGGCAATTCCTTCGGGCGTTGGTGGCTCCGGGCGAGGACGATATGTTCATTGCCGAAGACTCCCAGCAGCGCATCTACGCCTCTCAGGTGGTGTTGTCGCATTGTGGGATCTCGATTGTGGGGCGGTCCCGGCGGTTGCTGCTCAGTTACCGCACCACGGCGCAGAACCTGAAGCGGGCGGTGGGGGCGCTGGAGGGCGCGCAGTTCACCGGACTGGACGGGAAGAGCGTGGAAGAGGAGATGGTGGAGGATGCGGGGGCGGACTCGGCGGCGGCTGATTCCGACGGCACGACGTCCGGGGCCTCGCCCTCGCCCTCGCCCTCGCCGTCGCCCCGAGCCCCGCAATACCGGGCGTTGCGCAACGGGCCGACGCCGCGGGAGTACGTGGCGGACGTCTCGGAGTACCTGGATGTGATCACGGGGGTGGTCGCCGGGTGGCTGGAGACCGGCGCGAAGGAGAAGGAGATCGGCGTTCTGGTCCCCGACGGTTTCACGGCGCGTCGGGTGACCGAGCACCTGAGCGCGAACGGTGTCAGCGCGCGCCAGGTGCACAGGTCGCGCGGGTCGGGCGACCAGGTATCGGTGATGACGATGCACCGGGCGAAGGGGTTGGAGTTCGTGAATGTGGTGGCGTTGCTGCCTCGCCCTCGCTCATATGAGACGGACGAGGACGTGTTGCTGCAGCAGCGATCCTTGGAGTACGTGGCGATGAGCCGGGCGCGGGATGAG
>CAYFOT010000176.1:0-1177 GCA_964344825.1 uncultured Actinomyces sp. | reverse complement strand
CTTGGCTCGCTGAACTGGCACCCGGTGCACCCGTTGTGCGTCGCCGCGCGTTCGAACTGTTTGGCACGATCATTGCAACCGCGGTAGAAGATGATCTGCTGACCGCGACCCCCGTCAAGCGGCGCATGCTGAGCACGGTTGCCCCCGCCCCCGCCCCTGGCCGCAAGCGCCGGCCCAAGCGTGAGGTGCGCGCACTGACGCCCGCCGAGTTCGAAGCGTTGGCACGCGAGGTGCCCGAGTATTTGCGGCTGCCTGTGCTGCTTGCGGGCACCGTCGGTCTGAGGTCTGGTGAGTTGCGCGCATTGACGGGCGCCTCGATCGAACGCGTGGCCGATAACGTGGCGGTGCTGCATGTGACGCAAGCGGTGACCGGGCACGGTGAGGGCGTGCGTATTGGTCCCCCTAAGACGAGGGCGGGCGTGCGCACGCTACCGGTGCCTGAGAGTCTGCGTGAGGCGCTGCTGGCACTTGCGGTGCATGTGGGGCCGGCGGGCCTAATGTTCCCTGCTGCTGGTGATCCTGGGCGTGTCATGCCTGAGAGGACGTTTCAGGCTGCCCTCGCTGCTGCCGCTGAGCGGGCGGGTATCGGGCGGGTGACGCCCCACGATCTGAGGCATACTGCTGCTTCCCAAGCGGTTGCCGCTGGTGCTGCCCCGACCGAGACGCGCGACCTGCTGGGCCATACAACCGTGACGATGACCGCGCATTATTCGCACACTAGCCGCGACCAACTGGCACGCGTGATCGACGCGATCGACCGGGCACGTACTGAGCCGGATGCCGACAACGTTGTGCCCTTGGCGAGGCGGCACGCATGAGCGAGGACTACCTGGCACGCGTGCGCGTGTACTGCGATGACCGGGCGCGTAATTTCCACAAGCGGCGCGGGCGCACTTGGCTCGCGGATTTCCGCAAGATTGACCGCACGGGCGAGATCCGCGAGGTGCTGGCTGAGCAAGCCTGGGAAGATGCCGCCGCTGACCGGGCACTCGAAGCGGGCGAGCCTGCCGAGCCTGACTACCTGCTAGATGTGTTTGACCTGTACGGGCGAGCGGCGGGCTGGCTGTCACCGCAAGCGCCCGTTGGTTGGACGACCTGGCTGCACCATATGGGCCGACTGCGCACGGTGACGATCCCCCGGATGACCGCCGACGGTTGGGACGAGACGCGTGAGCGG
>CAYFOT010000175.1:0-1188 GCA_964344825.1 uncultured Actinomyces sp. | reverse complement strand
TCCAGAGCGAATCAAAGAATCTGCCGAGCCCACTGTCGAATGACGAGGTGGCACCAATAAAGTGCATCACCGCCCATCCAACGCCTCCCGAAACGAAAAAAGCCATTGCGAACCGCATGTAGCGGCTTGCAATCCGCCCGATGTTAACTTGGGGAATGACGCGACCCACCCAGACCACTGCAATCAATCCTTGGGCCACCCGACTGGTCGTTTCGCCAAGCGAGGCGCCGATAGTCCACCAATGTGCGTCCATTAGGGCATAGATCGACCAGCCCACGATCAACTGCAGTATCGCGGGGATGACACTGATCAGAAACACCGGACGCGCATCTTCCATCGCGAAGAACACCTTCTGCGACATCAGAATCATTCCTGTTGACGGGAGCGCGAAGATTAGCGCTAGCAGCACGTTTCCGTAAGCCTGCGCGGCTTGGGGACCGAAGGTCGGCATGATCATCTGCATAACAGGGGTAGCAGCCGCCGCCAACACGGCCGCCACAAAGAAGGACAGTAGCAATATCAACTCAACTCCGCGGTGGTAATTGAACGCTACTGCCTTGATGTTTCCATCCGAAATGTCGTTTGCAAACCGCGTAAAGATTGCGGTTGCCAAGGTTACTGCGATAAGGGATTGCGGGACCATGTAAAGCATGAACGCGTACTGGTAGGCGGTTGTTCCCGCCACTACCTCACCGGTTTGCTGTGCCCAAGCCCCGGCGCGGCTAGTTAGGTTGGAGGTTGAAATAACACCAATCTGGCCGACCATGAGAGTCGCGAATGTCCACCACGCAACCTTCGACGCAGAACCAAAATCCGTTCCCTTGAGATGGAAATCCAAGCGGAGCTTCAAACCGGACTTTCTTAGCGGAATCAAGAGCCACAGCGCCTGAGCGACAACACCAATAGTGGATAGGCCCGCAACAACCGCAATCTGTGCCGGCGTCATCGACTCTGCCGGACGTATGTCGCCTGATGGGCCCCAGAGGAAGAGGAAAAGTCCCAGTGATGCAATGCCAACCACATTGTTGATAACGGGCGCCCACATGTAAGGGCCGAAGATCCCCCGTGCGTTCAGCACCTCACCGAGCAGGTTATAGACGCCATAGAAGAAAATCTGTGGCACGCAAATGATGGAGAAGGTGATTGTCAACGTGTGCATTTCGGGCGTCAGAGTTGGCGCCAGAATCG
>CAYFOT010000174.1:0-1198 GCA_964344825.1 uncultured Actinomyces sp. | reverse complement strand
GTGTGGAATACGCCATACTGACGGATGAAATCAGCCGTGCCTGGTCGGGAATGACAACCAGACAGTATAAGAACTTAAAGGGTTTAAAAAAAGAAAACCTCCGCGACAACATGAGCACCCTGGAACTGGTGCTGACCATGTTGGCGGAGGCAACGACAACCGAAATATCTAAACAGAAGAACCCCAAAACATTTTCAGAGAACAAGGAAGTAGCTAAATCTGGTGGCGAGGCGGCGGGCGAAGCCCGAAAAGCAGTAGAAGCAAGGACGGGGGTACCAGTGATAACACCCAAAACGGCAGTCGATTTTACTAGGTTGATTGATGGTATCCGGGTCTATGCTACAATAACGGACAGGAAGCTAAACAGTAGACCGAGCGAAAATGGAGCGTTCAAGGGGTTGACAGGGAGCCTCCGCCGCCGTGCGGTGGGCAGCTAAAGGGCAAGCCCCTTGCGAGGGGCTGCCCGGCAGAAAGCCTGGCACGGCGGCCACTCCCGGTCAACCCACGCGCTCAATTTTCTACATACTGCAACAGGAACAGGAGGAACGAGAATGTCCGTTACACGCAAGCAATATGATGAAGGATTCAAGAAAAACGCCGTCAAGCTGAGCTATGCGGCCAACAAATCGGTGGCCGAGGTTGCTCGGGATTTGGGTATCGCGGATGGGATGCTGTACCGTTGGCGTGCGAAGTATACGCCGGAGGGGGAAAAAACGCGGTATGCGACGCTGGAAGAGGAAAACAAACAGCTGCGGCTTCAGAACGCGGAGCAGGCCATTGAGATCGACATGCTAAAAAAGGCCAGCGCCTACTTTGCAAGCCTCCATCGGTAATCTATGCGTTTATTGGGGCGCACCAAGAGCATCCGGTGGCAAGGTGGGCACGATTTTTCGGGGTATCCACAAGCGGCTATTATGAATGGAAGCAGTCATTGCCGACGCGGGAAGCAGCACTTCAGGCGTATGGAGAGGAGGTGGAAGCCATCTTTCACTTGGGGCGCGGGACATACGGCGCTGAACGAATCTGCGGAATCCTTCGGCGGCGCGGGCGCACGGCGAGTTTTCGGAAAGTGAAGCGGATGATGGAGGAGCGCGGTTTGCGCTCGGTGCATGTGAAGAAGGTCAAGCCGCTGACCGACAGCCGCAAGGCGCGGGGCGACGGGTATGCGAACCTGCTGCGTGGGCGTGAAATCACAAGG
>CAYFOT010000173.1:0-1199 GCA_964344825.1 uncultured Actinomyces sp. | reverse complement strand
ACCCTCACAGCAGCGCCCGCCGCCCTCGCACTCCCGCCGTCGCCCCCGAACCCTCGCCTTTCCGCCAAAGCACAGATCGCATAACGGGGTGAAACCACATAGCGGGCTCGAAACTACATACGGGGTGCCAGAAAGTGAGAAATAACAACGTTATTTTTACCCCTCATGTAGTCTCGAGCCCGCTGTGTAGTTTCGCGGCCACGTAGTTCCAGTCCCGCCATGTAGTCTCGAGGCCACGTAGTTCCAGTCCCGCCATGTAGTCTCGAGGCCACGTAGTTTCACCGAGGCAACATTCGCCGAGGCAACAACGCCAACGCAGACACCCTCCGCATAGTTGAGCACCCCAGAAGGCTCACGCATGAGGGGATGGGGCCTAAAACCGATGGTTATCACTAACTTCGATGGTTAATCCCGGGATTAACCATCGACCATGTGCCACAACGTTCGTTGCTAGCCAGGGCACAGCCACGTCAAGCTCACACCCCGCCCGGGTGCCCCCACAGTTCGCAAGCCGCTAAGGCGCACCCACAGCTCGCGACCCGGCTTCCCGACGGGCACGTCGACCGCAACGCAGGCCTGCCGAAGGCCTCACAGTTAGCCGGTCCACTTCGTCCGACCCCACAATCGCAGAAACTGTCGAAGTGTACAGAAACCAGTCGATATGGGTGCGCATATCGACTGAATTCTTCACACATCGACAATGGCTGCACACATCGACTGGTTTCTTCACACATCGACACAATTCTGTGTGGCCCGCATAGTCCACCGCACGGAGGCCTCCGCACCCTCACGCGCGGAGAACACCCGGGTGCGCCTCGAAGTAGGAGACACCTGCCGCTCCGCACCCTCACGCGCGGAGAACACGGCGCCATGGGCGCCGTGGAGCGCCGTAACACACACAGCACGCCAACCCCTCGCGCACGGTGGGCACCGCGACCTGCGAGAAACTAACCGCCGTTACCGCTTGCCAACTGTGCCAATCGTTTGACATAGTTTAAGTATGCGCCAAACCACATCTGCACCCTCCACAGGCCCCGACGCCTACCGAAGTCCCTACGCTGGCCCACAGGCTGGCCTGGCACCCGAACCAAATGCGACCTCAAGCAACGCACCTGGCAACGCACCTGGCAACGCACCTGGCAACGCGCCTGGCAACGCACCAAGCAACGCACCAAGCAATGCGCCAAGCAATGCGCCTG
>CAYFOT010000172.1:0-1199 GCA_964344825.1 uncultured Actinomyces sp. | reverse complement strand
CAGAATCGAGGTGAAACAGAAGGGCGAACCAAACCGAGGGCGCAGCGGGGGCAAACCAAAACAAAGGAAAGCGCCAGAGCCCGAAGCAGAATAGGAGGGAGCAACGGGGCAAACCGAAATAAAAGGGGAATGCCAGGCCCTGAAGCAAAAAGGCCCGAAGCAAAAAAGGTAACGGGGGAAATCCCAGCCGCAACTGGGGAATTCAGCTTGACGCAGCGTTGCGGGCAATACGGCGTGTGCGATGCGGCTTGAGACATCGCCGCTGAGACACATCACAGCAGCTCAACCACACCGCGCTCAACCGGTGCGCCGGTGCATCGGAGCGAGCAGTTTTTGGGGCCCGAGCAGTTGTAGGACCGAACGTTATCCCCAATATCGAGGGTTAATCCCGGGATTAACCCTCGATGATGCGCCACAACCTTCGATCTTAGGAAACGGTCGGGTTTAGCGTGCGGGCGCGGGCGCGGGCGCGGGCGGTTGGGTGCGCGGGGCGTGGGGTGCGCCGGTGCGAGGGCGGTTGGGTGCGCGGGGCGTGGGGTGCGCGGGTGCGCGGGCGCGGGCGGTTGGGTCAGTTGGCCGCCACGTCCTCGTCCGGGAGGAACCCGATCTTCAGCGCCTCAACCATTGACGGCACCAAGGTCTCCCCGGTTGCCACGTGGCCGGCGTCGTCGAAGTTGCGGGCCCGAATCGCGCACCAGGAATCCCCTTCCCGAGTCACCGCGACACTCAAACGAACATCCGTGCGCGCAGGGTGATTGGAGATGAAAGCCAGTGCCTCATCCGGATCCTCAGGAGCCTCTTCTTCTACCGCGGGAGGCACAATGATCCGCTCGACCGTAACCGCCGCTCCCCACACTGACTCTGGCCAAGCCAGCTTCGGCAGGAGCTCCTCCACGTCCTCTCCCACAACAGATTCTTGGAGAATCGCCGACAGGTGAGTATCCGTGCCGTCCCAAGCACGCTCCAAATCCGCGAGGACGTCACCCGGAATCTCCGGCGTCCCCATCAGCTCCTTGGTGGGAACCAACGCGTAGATCGAGGGCGGCCGGTCCCAGCCGACAGACGCCGCCCCATTCTCAATCTCCATGAGCACAGACCGAAGCGCGCGCTGCTGAGGGGAGACGACAGCCGCTGTACCGGAAGCCTCAGCGGCGGAGGCCGAGGGGTCGGCAGGGGCGTCGGCGGTATTCGTGGGCGCG
>CAYFOT010000171.1:0-1211 GCA_964344825.1 uncultured Actinomyces sp. | reverse complement strand
GTATTACCGATGGTGGTGATGACCAGCGGCTTTGTCTGCGCCGGTGCGCGCCTGACCCGGGTTGGCTCATTGGTTGGTTGGTGGTGGGTTGTAATGGGGTTTGATCTGGGGTTTTGGGGTTTTGGTGGGGTGGTTTTGGGTACTAAGAAGTGGAATACGGGTTAGTCTGCGTGTGTGAGTCCTTATGTTCGTCGTGTTCGTACCGCCTCAGGTGCGGTAGCGGTGCAGGTAGCTGAGAAGATTGATGGCAAGGTAAGGGTAATAAAGCATGTGGGATCAGCTCATACGGATGGGGAGCTTGCTGTCTTACACGAGATTGGCACAAAGCTTGTGCGCCCTGGTCAAGGACTACTCGATATTGACATTGCCCCTGAAGTCAGTGTTGATGATGTTGCGAATTGGACTGAGAAAGAGGACCTGTCCAAGAAGCGGGGTCGGGGGCCTGCTAACGCTAGCGGCGGTAAAACAATAGGGTCCGCTGCAAGGCTTTTGTGGGAAGTATTGCAAGGTTCGTACCGCAGGCTCGGGTTTGCCACAGTGATTAGAGACGATGCGTTCGAGCAAATGGTATTGGCGCGGCTGGTGAAACCAACATCAAAGCTAGCCTCTATCGAGGTCCTTGAAAGTATCGGAATAAAACCTAAATCGTATGCGACACTGAAACGCTGTTTGATGCGAATAAACGATGATGACTACCGCGAACGTGTCGCCCAAGCCTGTTTCTCTCACGTTGTAACAAAAGGTGACCTGTCCTTAGTTCTGTACGACGTCACGACCTTATACAGTTCCGCTGATGAAGAAGATGACTTACGCAAAGTTGGGTTCAGTAAAGAACGGCGAGTAGATCCCCAAGTTGTGGTGGGGCTACTAGTTGACCGCAACGGGTTCCCTTTGGAAGTTGGTTGCTTCCAAGGGAATATGGCCGAGACTCTAACCATCCTCCCAATGGTGCGCCAATTCCAAGAACGTTACGACCTCGCCGATGTGGTAGTCGTTGCTGATGCCGGAATGCTTTCAGCAGGGAACCTGAAAGCCTTAGAAGAAGCAGGCCTGTTCTTCATCGTAGGGTCTAGGCAAACCAAAGCGCCCCTAGACTTAGCCAATCACTTCCACTGGAAAGGCGCCACGTTCAACGACGGGGACATCGTAGATACCACCACCTGGAAACGTCGGCCCGTCACCAAAGGTGGTAAAGACGCGAGAACTCAAAG
>CAYFOT010000170.1:0-1273 GCA_964344825.1 uncultured Actinomyces sp. | reverse complement strand
TGTGGTTCGTTACCAGAACCGGCGTGATGGGGGAGTAGCCTGCGTCCTCGATCGCCTGACGATCGAAGGTCACCAGCGGGTCACCAGCCTTCACAACGTCACCCTTGTTGGCGTGGACGGTGAAGCCTTGGCCGTTCATGTTCACGGTGTCGATACCGATGTGGACCAGCAGCTCAACGCCATTGTCCAACTTCAGTCCGATCGCGTGACCCGTTGGGAAGGTCATGACGACCTTGCCGTTGCCGGGGGCGCGCACAACGCCCTCGATCGGGTAGACCGCCGCGCCCTTGCCAACCGCACCGCTTGCGAATCCTGCGTCCGGAACTGCGGACAGTGGCATCGCGATGCCCTTCAGCGGGGAGTTGACGACGCCGGCCTGCTCCACGACCTCGACCTTATCGAGGACGGCGGTGGCAGCAGTGCCCGTGCCAGCAGCGGTTGTGTAACCGGTGGGGAGATCGTCACCCTCGATGATTGCGCTGGCAACAGCGGCCTCATCAATCGCTTCGAAGTCATCGATAACTTCCTTGGTGCCTTCAACCAGGTCGGCCTTGCCGCGGGTCTTGCCGTAAATCATGGTGGCTGCGAAGGACACGCCGATCGCGGTTGCAAGAGCCACGAAGAACAGCGGGATGTCCTTAGGAACCATTGCGACGAACCCAAGGATGCCTGCGGAACCCAGTGACATGGAGCGTAGATCGAAGAGTCCGACGAGGGCGGAACCGAACGCGGAGCCGATCATGCCGCAGAAGAATGCCCAGCGGATACGCAGGTTCACACCGAAGATGGCGGGCTCAGTGATTCCGAAGAATGCCGAGGCCGACGCTGCGCCTGCCAGACCCTTGATCTTCTGGTTGCGGATCATCAGGAAGATTGCCAGAGCGGCAGCACCCTGAGCGGCGTTTGCCATGGACGCAATCGGAAGGATGAAGGAGCCACCCGTTGTTGCCACGTCTGCGATCAGCGGCAGTTCAATGGCGGGGAAGGACTGGTGCAGGCCGGTGACAACGATCGGGGAGTAAACCAGACCGAAGATGAAGCCACCAACCGGACCACCGTGGGTGTAGAGCCAGAGCAGGCCATCCGTGATTCCACCTGCAACGATGCGCATGATCGGGCCGACCACGATGAATGCAAGGAAGCCGGTGAGGATCATCGTGACAAGCGGGGTAACCAGGAAGTCGGTCGTGCCCTTGAGGCGCTTGTGGAGCCACTTTTCAATGGTTGCCAAGATCCAGGCAACCGCGATCATCGGGATGACTTGACCCTGGTA
>CAYFOT010000169.1:0-1290 GCA_964344825.1 uncultured Actinomyces sp. | reverse complement strand
GCTGACAACCTTGCAGCGGCAGCGTTGGCCCAGTTCGTAGGCAGGAAAGCGAGCAAACCTCCCGCCACCAGTATCAGCGTTCCGGCCAACCCCAGCGCGATGTAGCGATCCGCCTCCCCCTGAGGCGTATGCTCTGTCAATACCCCAGCGGCAATGACAGGAAGAGCGGCAAAAATCCACAGTGCAATCCCGGCCACCAGACCTCTGGTACGGGCGCCAGAGTTCCGGTATTTCAGGGTCGCTGTGTATGCTTCCACGGCGGGAGTGACGCGACCCGTTCCGTGCGTGATCAGCGTAAATGGTTCAAGCTTTTGGCTGCGCCATATTAGTAAGCCGACACCTATGGCGACGGACGGCAAAAGAAACACAAACCCGATGATTGTGGCCACGGAAGAGGAGACCATGAACCGGCCGTCGGACGAGGCCACGTTCAGCGAAACAAGGGGGATCGGGCCGGTCACCAAAATCGCGACGCCCCACGCCAGCATCCACCTGGTCTGCTGGTAGACGGCCGCAAAGTTCTCAGCCTGCGCTATCGAAATGGCGGGCCTCTGGTCGAGGGCGTTTTTCCCGTTAAGCCCGCCCTGCGTTGAGTTTCTGTGTGCGGGCGAGGAGGGGCTGCCCATGGACGCGACGACGGGAGCCGCAGAAGTGGTCGCCGCGATGGCTCCGTTATAGATATCTTCCATCATCGCACGCAGCTCCGCCTTCGCCTCTGCTGCCTCCGGAGTGAATGCGTAGGTACTAAACATTGCGTCCAAGTAATTGTCGATGGTTTCCATCAGTGGACTCCTTCCACGAAGCGGTCGACGATGATTTTGGTTTGCTGCCATTCGGCGCATTTCGCGGCGAAAGTGTCTGCGCCCGCGCCGGTTATGCGGTAGTAAGTGCGGGGCTTCCCGGAGTCCGATTGACCTGGGAACGCCTCAACCTGCCCTGTTGCTTCCAATCGTTTTAAAGCCGAGTAGAGCGTGGTTTGCTTCATAACGTAGTTGCCCCCGGCAATGTCGGTAATGGACTTTCCCATTGCGTATGCGTAGGACGGGCCTTCCAGCAACTGCGACAGGAGCAGGATGTCGACGTAGCCGCGGATTGCGTCTGCGCTGATCATGTCCCACCCCCTGTCAGCCATCGCTAAGCGATGCCGAACCGATTTCTTACGTCAAACATACTATGTGAGACATAGTATGTGTCAAGGGGCAAGTGGATGGTTCATGGAATAGTCCCCTCTCCCTCAGGAAAGCGAGCATCGGCGTTTAGTAAGCTCCACACCAATGAGCCGCAATGACG
>CAYFOT010000168.1:0-1292 GCA_964344825.1 uncultured Actinomyces sp. | reverse complement strand
GCAGACGCAGGGGCATGCGCCGACGACGGAACCCGAGCAAGACCACGCGCAGACGCAAACGCAGACGCAGGGGCCCGCGTCATGAGCGTCGCCATTGCGTCTGCTGCGGGAAAGATCAACCTCGCGTTGCTGGTTGGGGCGCCTAGCCCGGATGGGTATCATCCGCTCTCCAGCGTTTTTGAGGCCGTGAGTCTGCGGGAGTTCGTGGTGGTTGAGGACCGGGGGGCCGAGCTGGGGAGGGAGCCCGCCATTCGGGTGCGGACACTCCTTTATTCCCAGGTTCCCGGTACGACCGACTTAGTTTTTGACCCGCGGGAAACGGAGGCGTTTTCCGTGAACGATGGCTCGGGGCATTTGGCTGTGCGCGCCGCTGCGTTGCTGGCCTGTCCGGGGCAGTCCCTGAACATAACTGTGCACAAGGCGCTCCCCGTGGCCGGTGGAATGGCAGGCGGCTCTGCGGATGCGGCAGCAGCTTTGGCGGCGATTAATGAGCTCAATGGGCTTGGATACTCGAACGCGCAGTTGGCCGAGATCGCCGCAGGCCTAGGTGCCGACGTCCCTGCCTGCGTCGTTGGTGGTTTGGCTTTGGGTTTGGGGCGGGGGGACCTGATGACCCAGCTCAACCCCGGTTCGGACGGTCCTGACGCGAGCTCAAGGTGGTGGGTTGCAGCATTCGCGACTGAAGGGCTGTCGACACCTTCGGTGTTCCGTGCGTTCGACGCTGGCCTAGTGGACGTCGAGGGCGAGGCCGGACCACAGCCGGACATCGCGGAGCCGCTGAGCGCCGCTCGGTTGGCTGCTGCAGCCGCGGCTTCCATCCCGGGCCAGTCCATGGATGCCGTGCTACTGGACGGACTCCAATCTGCCGGTGTGGAGGTGGGGGATTGGTTGGTCAACGCCCTCGAACCGACCGTCTTTGAAATGCGCCCTGAACTGCTTGAAGTTGGGGAAACCATGGAGCGTGCGGGCGCGGTTGCGTGGCTGCTCTCCGGGTCGGGCCCCACCGTGGTGGGTATGGTTCCCACGGAAGATGCGGCACAGGCGCTTGCGGCTCGGGTGCGCGAACTCCCTCATGTCCGTGGCGCCGCCGTCATGTGGGGTCCGGGTAGGGGCGCGCAGGTGGAGGCGGGATTACCGTCGTGGGCTGAGTGAGAAGCGCTTCAGTCTCGCTTGGGTTTTGTGGTTGTCGGCCAGTCACCTATAGGGATCGGTGGACTAGCGCTGTGGTCTTGGTTTGGACTATCGAAGGTTGTGGCTAACTATCGAAGGTTGTTCCCGGGCACAAGTATCGA
>CAYFOT010000167.1:0-1296 GCA_964344825.1 uncultured Actinomyces sp. | reverse complement strand
TCCTCATCTTCGTTCTCGTGGGGCTCGCGAACCTCCTCGACGTGTACGTGCTTGGTGAAGGCGGAGTGCTGCGAACCGCAGTGATCTTCTTCTACATCTCCAATGAGGGCATCAGCCTCATCGAAAACGCTGCCTGCCTGGGATTGCCCGTACCAAAAGCCCTGCGCGACGCGTTAGCGAGCCTGACCGGCAACAAAAACCCGCCGGAAGCAAACGAAGAAGAGGGCTCCGAGGACGGCACGCCTTCTGGAGGCGCCAACCCGTACGTGCCAAAACACGGGGAAACCCCAGGCGAGCCGAACCCAAACGCTCTACCCGAATCGAACTAACCAACAACCAGAAGGGAAACCCCACCATGTCCTATCAACTGCTCACCAACCGCGCTGCGCCCTGTCACACCAAAGGCAGAGGTGGAAATGAGATCAAGTACATCGTCATCCACCACTGGGACGACCCAGCCAAAAAGCCCTCTTTCGATGGGGTGGTCGGCTGGTTCGCCAGCGGCAAAGGCAACAACTCCGCCCACTACGTTGTCGAGGCAGGCAAAGTCGCGCGCATGGTCCCAGAAGCAGACACCGCCTGGCACGCGGGCAACTGGGCGTACAACCAGCAATCCATCGGCATCGAATGCAACCCGCGCAACACCGAGGCCGACCGCAGGACTATTGGTGAGCTGATCGATGACATTCAGAAGCGTTACGGGAAGCTCACCATCCTTGGCCACAAAGACTGCTCTTCCACGTCCTGCCCGGGCAACTACTACCCGCCAAACAAAGTGCTCGCCCCTTACATCGGCAAAGGAGGTGGCGGGGCAAGCACGGCTCCTACGCCTGCTCCTGCCCCGTCAGGGAACATTGAAGCGCTCGCCAAGGCGGTGATCCGCGGGGACTACGGCAACGGCGAAGAACGCAAGCGCCGCCTAGGTAGTAACTATGCGGCGGTGCAAGAACGAGTCAACGAACTCCTGGCCACATCCAGTGCATCCAAGCCGCCAGCCACCAAGCCACCAGCAGTCAACATTGACGCCCTCGCCGACGCCGTCATCCGCGGAGACTACGGGAACGGTGAAGAAAGGAAACGCCGCCTCGGCGCCAACTACGCCGCCGTCCAAAAGAGAGTGAACCAAAAACTCGGCTACTAGACCGGCACCTGCCAAGCGCCCCACCTGCATGTCCCTCCCAATCGGAGTTGCGTGCGGGTGGGGTGCTTTTTTGCGTTTAAGACACCGGTTTCCCGGTGGTGGTTATATCCCGTGCCCTTCCAAGGCCTCCCAAGCGAGGAACTCTTGGAAGGGAG
>CAYFOT010000166.1:0-1317 GCA_964344825.1 uncultured Actinomyces sp. | reverse complement strand
ATTTCAGTTGAAAAAGTCTTTTAATCCATTGTGTATTAGCTGATTAATTTGTATATTTGAGTATCAAATAAGCAGAAAATATACTATGGCACACAGACAAAAGAATAGAGAAGAAGCGAATGTTACATTTGGTGACGTTCTTTATGCTGACAGGTATCGCAAGGCTCAGAATGAATTCTTGAACCAAATTGATCAGCTGATTGATTGGCGTCCTATTCGTACGCTCATCAACAAGAAGTACACGAAGAAGCAGGATGCCATCGGTGCTCCTGCATACGATGTAATCCTTCTCTTCAAGATGTTACTCTTGGAAACCTGGTATAATCTCAGCGATGTCGCTTTAGAAGAGCGTGTCAATGATTCCATTACATTTTCTCGTTTCTTAGGTCTGAAGATGGAGGACGTCTCTCCGGACCACAGCACTATCAGTAGATTCCGTACGGCATTGACAGAGTTAGAGCTCATGGAGCCACTCTTGAAGGCCTTTAACAAGCAACTCGCCAAGCATCATATCTCAGTACGAGAAGGTCTATTAGTGGATGCCAGTATTGTAGATACTCCTCACAAACCAAATGGGCGTATCACCATTGAGGTGGCTGACGATCGTGAGGATACTCGAAGTGAGGAGGCGAAGAAAGCAGAAGAAGATTACCAAAACGTTGTAGTCCGTCATCGCAAAGGCACGGATGAGGAGGCACGGTGGGTTTACAAGCAAGGTTACCGCTATGGATACAAGAAGCACGTCCTGACTAATGTCCAAGGCATTGTCCAAAAGGTCATCACCACTCCTGCCAATCGTAGCGATACGAAAGAATTTATCCCACTCTTAGAGGGTGTGGAGATTCTGGAAAATACCCCTGTCCTTGCAGACAAAGGTTATGCATCGCAAGAGAATAGGAACTATCTGCAAAATCGCGGATTGCGAGACGGGATAATGCATAAAGCACAACGCAATCGGCCATTGACGGACGTCCAGAAAGCTATTAACAAATTGATTAGTCCCATACGCAGTACCATAGAGCGTACCTTTGGGAGCATCAGACGATGGTTCCATGGAGGTCGGTGTCGTTACCGAGGGTTAGCCAAAACCCACACACAAAACATACTCGAAAGCATCGCCTTCAATCTTTATCGGACTCCAGGGATAATTATATCCAATTGTATCAAATAGACTGAAAAGCCCCCTTCGGAGCTCAATGTCAGAGCTCCGAAGGGGGGTAAGGGAGAGGTCTATCTTGCCACTTTTTCTCATTCGTCCAAACGATTTCACCCTTATTTTGGCACAACTTCTTACTCACCTCCTTTTTCAAAGGTCTC
>CAYFOT010000165.1:0-1361 GCA_964344825.1 uncultured Actinomyces sp. | reverse complement strand
CGAGCCCGTGAACCATGCCCAGGCCTCACGACGCATCAACCTGCCGGCATCGCGCGCAACGCCACTCGCGACGCCGCGACCTCCCCAAGACGCACAAAGGCCCGCAGGGGAAACCTCCCCTGCGGGCCTTCTCGGCGCATATAGAAAAGCGCCCTCCGCGAGCGCGACGCCCTGCCCTCCCGCAGCCTCGCGCTGCAGTACTCTCGGCGAAGGCGGGCTTAACTGCCGGGTTCGGGATGGGACCGGGTGATCCCCGCCTCTGTGGTCGCGCTCGCGGGGGGCGCTCCCCCGCGGCTCAGATGTATTCGAGCCTGCCAGGTCCCCTCTCCGGGGCGACCCTGGCGGCCGCATGGCGGGCACGGACAGAAGATCGCGCATCGCGCTCGGTGCTTTCCATCGAGGATGCGAAGAGCTCGGGCTATTAGTGCCGCTCGGCTGAGCGCGTCGCCGCGCTTGCACCTGCGGCCTATCGACCAGGTGGTCTACCTGGGCCCTTACCGGAGAGTGGACTCATCTCGGAGACGGCTTCCCGCTTAGATGCCTTCAGCGGTTATCCGTGCCGGACGTAGCTAGGCGGCCGTGCCGTTGGTCGACAACCGCTGCACCAGAGGTCCGTCCACCCCGGTCCTCTCGTACTAGGGGCAGACCTCCTCAATCCACTTGCGCCTGCGGAGGATAGGGACCGAACTGTCTCACGACGTTCTGAACCCAGCTCGCGTACCGCTTTAAATGGCGAACAGCCATACCCTTGGGACCAACTTCAGCCCCAGGATGCGATGAGCCGACATCGAGGTGCCAAACCTTGCCGTCGATGTGGACTCTTGGGCAAGATCAGCCTGTTATCCCCGGAGTACCTTTTATCCGTTGAGCGACGGCCATTCCACTCTGGGCCGCCGGATCACTAGAGCCTGCTTTCGCACCTGCTCGGCCCGTCCGCCTCGCAGTCAAGCTGGCTTGCACTCTTGCGCTCTCGGGACGGTTGCCGACCGTCCTGAGCCAACCTTTGCGCGCCTCCGTTACACTTTGGGAGGCGACCGCCCCAGTCAAACTACCCGCCTGGCACGGTCCGCGGCCCTGGTACAAGGCGCCGCGTTAGGCCGCCGGAACGGAGGGGGCAGTATTCCAAGGGCGGCTCCGCCGGGGCTGGCGCCCCGGTTTCATAGCCTCCTGCCTATCCTCTACGCGCCGAGCCAACGGCCAATGCCAAGCTGCAGTGAAGGTTCACGGGGTCTTTCCGTCCTTCCGCAGGTAATTCGCATCTTCACGAATAGTGCAATTTCACCGGGTCCATGGTCGAGACAGCGCCCAAGTCGTTACGCCATTCGTGCAGGTCGGAACTTACCCGACAAGGAATTTCGCTA
>CAYFOT010000164.1:0-1368 GCA_964344825.1 uncultured Actinomyces sp. | reverse complement strand
AGGGGTACGAAGAACAGCGGGACGCGTGGGAAGCCCAGTACGCGGAAGCTCAGGCTCGTTGGGAAGCACACCGCGCCCAGGTGGCTGCTGCCTTGGCGGAGGAATCCGAGGAACCCGCTGCTGCGGAAACCCCGGTGCAGGCCGACGCGGGCGATGTGGACACCGGTGGGACGCTAGCCTCGGATGAGGCCCTGGCGGCTCTGCGGGAGAAGCTGACCTCTAACTAGTAAGCACATATGACTGTGGGCGTCACCGGCTGGGTGGCGCCCACAGTCGTTTAAGCTCAAAATGCCCCAATCCGGCACTCCCCGATCCTGTGCCCGCTTGGGGTTCCACGAGACTGATATTTGTTGCCGCTTTCTGGCTTGCAGGCAGTGCATTCTGCCAACCATTGTCAGTTTCGGCAGCGGAACGTGCCGCCGACCATGGGCGCAGGAGCCCTAGACTTGGGGGCAGAGGAAAGGGTCGGGATTTGTCTATTACCTGTTGGGAACAGTTGCGGCCATGTCGCAGCCCTAGAAGGGACTACCTGTACGTCGGCCTGTCTGGTGGCATCGGGTCGGGGAAGTCCACGCTAGCCAATATTTGGAGTGGGCTAGGCGCTAGAGTCCTGTCAGCGGATCAGTTAGCCCGGCAGGTGGTGGACGTGGGTACCCCGGGCTTACGGGCGGTTGCGGACCGTTTTGGTGACCATGTGCTGCAGGCGGATGGCTCCTTGGACCGGACTGCGCTGGGTGTCGCAGTTTTTCAGGATCCAGAACAGCGCCGTGCTCTAGAACAAATAACACATCCCCTCATTGGACAGGCGCTACTGAGTGAGCTGAAAGGCGCCCGGGGAATCGTGGTGTACGAAGTCCCCTTACTGGCTGAACTGGGAATGGGGGACCAATTTGACTGCGTGGTTATGGTCTCCGCACCCTTGGAAACCAGGATCGCGCGGCTGGAAAATCGTGGGTTGAACAAAACCGAGGCGCAGAAGCGGATCCTGGCTCAGGCCCGCGACCAGGAACGCCGGCAGGCTGCCAACATTTGGGTGCAGAACGGTGGAGACCAGAACCAACTGGAGCAGGCTGCTGAGCAGGTATTTGCAGTATTTGCGGGCGCCGCGCCCTAGCAGTTGGCGCGGCACGCATCGCCCGCGGCAGAAACCGCTGCCCCAGCCCGGCTCCCGGGCGCTGGGCTACTAGGCTGGAACTATGGAATCCGCTTCTGCCCTGAAAAGTGACGTTCGACTGCTGCAAAAGCCTTTCGAGGTGATTGCGGATTTTGAGCCCAGCGGTGACCAGCCGCAAGCCATCAAAGAGATCGCTGAGCGGATAAACGCTGGGGAAACCGACGTTGTCCTGCTTGGCGCAACTGGGACTGGTA
>CAYFOT010000163.1:0-1371 GCA_964344825.1 uncultured Actinomyces sp. | reverse complement strand
TTCCCGGCATGATGGTGCCGCCGGGATAGTCATGTCGCGGCAGCTCAGAGTATTCGGTCGGCAAATCAGCTGTCTGGCCAACCCAAGCAATTTTGCCGTCGACTAGGACGACTGCTCCATCGGCAATTTCGCTGCCTTTCCGGCCGGTGAAGACCTTTGCTGCGGTGAGTACCAAGTCCACCGGCGCCTGCAAAGGCTTGTCTATCCGGTATTCCTCGCCCGCGTTTTTCACTGCCATAACGACCTCCAACCTGAAGCTGAGTCCAGCTTACAGATGTGAAAAACGCTCAATGTAGCGCTGTTTTAGCGTTCCCTAAAACTACTATTAATAGCCAATCGATTCGTCATTCCAGCGACGATGTCACTGTTATCCTCAGAGCATAGAAGCGGCGCGACGGCGCGCTGCAACGGAGGCAACATGATGCGGCAGACCCCACTATCTAAGACACGAATACCTCGGGCAGTGGTGCCCCTTGTCTTCCTCCTCACCATACTGGCTCTTGGCCTGCTGGCAGCCTGCAGCACTGAGAGCGCATCTGAACCCAAAAGCATGAAGATCGACCTCGAACAGAGCCAAAGCGACGCAGCAGCGAAGGCCGCTAAAGAGCTAGAAGCACAGAAGAAAGCTGAAGCGGAGAAAGAGGCAGAAGAGGCAAAGAAAAAGGCAGAAGCCGAAAAGGAGGCAGAAGCAAAAGCCGCTCTGGAAGCAGAAGCGAAAAAGAAAGCAGAGCAAGCGAACACTTGCTTGGGCGGACGCTCGATTCCCGCTGGGATAGACCCGATCGCTTGCGGCCCCATGCCAGGCAACGTGATGAGCCTGCCCACCTACCACGCGTACGGCGCTGCGTTGGGGGGATTCGACACACCGTCTGGAAACATCAGCTGCTGGTTAAAAGTAGGTGACACTCGTGAAGTGTCATGCCTGATCAGAGAGGTAGACCCTTCGGTGCAACGTCCCTCCACGGGGCCGGACTCAGTGGCGAATATGGTGCACTACACGCCAAACGGGTGGGAGTGGGGAACGATGGGGGGCATACCATTCGAGATTCCCCAGCCCGTTCCGGTGATCCCTTACGGACAGACAGCCTCTTTCCTCGAATTCGGGTTCATAAGCACCGAAGAGGGACTCATAATGTGGGACACAACCAATGGGGCCGGGGCTCGACTTTCTCGCGCAGGACTCATCACCTGGTAGATATACCGGTTTCGACCCAGCCGTCCTCCGACGGTGAAGACGAAGTTCTTGTACTTGCGACGGCCACCGACCGACCCCCGAACGCTGCAGGAAACCCGATGGTACACCGTGATTCATCAGCTAGGGTGGAGCACGAACAGCAACAAGTCGGGGGACACGGATGGCTCTTAGGACCC
>CAYFOT010000162.1:0-1377 GCA_964344825.1 uncultured Actinomyces sp. | reverse complement strand
TCGTGGGGGCGCACTCGCTCTCCTTCGGGGACCCCGGCCTGCGTGTACACTCGCCGCCAAGCGCGTCGCAGGTTGGCAGTGGACATCAGTCCCCCACCGCGGGCCTGTGCTATGTACCCATCCGCCTGAGCGTGTTGGTGCAGCAGCTCGAGTAGCGGCAGCGGCAGGTGCACCACTCGACGGGGATCTTCGTTTTTTAGGTGTCCGCGAAGCTGGTTTCGCCCCTCCTCGAAAACGACCGTGTCAGACAGGGTGAGGGTTCCCCGCTCCCAATCGATGGCCTCCCACCGGGCGGCACAGGCCTCACCGATTCTGGCCCCTGTTCCGGCTATTAGCTCGGCGGCGAGCCATGCTGAAGGGGAGGTCGGGCCGTACCGTTTCAGTTCCTTGTAGTCCCGCTCTAGGAGGCGTAGAAGGAGTTCGACCTGCTCCACGGAGGGCGCCCACGGGCGCACTCTGGGTTCCCTGCCGGGCAGGGGAACGTCCCTCGTGAAGTCATGGGTCAGCAGACCCATGCGAGCCCCCCACTTGAAGGCCATACTGAGGAGTGAGCGGCTACGCTGGGCCGCCCAGCGGGAGTGCTCGACGTAGATGTGTCGGATGAGGTCGTCCACCACGGGTGTTGACACCTCGTCTACGCGGAGCTCGCCCGCCGTCGGCACGAGGTACCGGCGGATGGCCTCTTCGTATCGCTCCCTCGTGGAGGGAGCGATCCCGTCGTGGCGGCGGAGCCACTCCGTCAGCAGCTGGCTGACCGTCTTGATTGAAGCGGCGCCGGAGGAGTTGAGTGCGAGGCGCAGCTTTCTGGTTGCCTCGGCTTGGGTAGCACCCGAGCGACGGACTCGCCGACGTTTCCCGCTGGAGTCGCGTCGGTAGCATTCCGCTGCCCACCGCCCACGAGGGAGCTTTACCAGGTTTATCGTGCCCGCTTGTCCGGGGGCTAGGCGTTCACCTCGCACCGTTGTATCCTTCCGGGCCATCAACCTGGCGGGAGATCCACCGGATCATCTGCGCGCGTGGGTAGTAGATGTTCGAGCCGACAACGAAGTACGGGGGACCAATACCTTCCGCGCGCCACCGGGCTAGGGTGCGCAGGGATGTGGAGAGCGCTTCTGCTGCTTGTTGGGGTCGGTAGACGTGCTTCTTGATTGTGTTTTTCTTCATACCCCCACTTGTGGGACAAACTGAAGAACTTTGAGGATGGAGCCGAGAATGGAGACAGAATGGCGACCCCGTGCGGAGAGTCGAGTCTCTAGGAATCTGAACGAGCAGGTCAAAGCATGTTTGAGCCTGTACTCCAGTACCCCCGGTGGGACTCGAACCCACACTGGATCGATTTTAAGTCGACTGCCTCTACCATTGGGCTACGGGGGCCAG
>CAYFOT010000161.1:0-1379 GCA_964344825.1 uncultured Actinomyces sp. | reverse complement strand
TTTGGGTTCCGATCTTTCAACACGGAAAGATGGGACACACGATGGCAAAGAAATACGATCAAGACTTCAAAGAGCGTGCGCTCCGCATGCTCGCCGAAGCGCTGCCAGAGCATGCGAGTATGCACGCGGCGAGTAACCACCTCGGTAAACTCCTCGGCCTCTCGCCCGACACGCTGCGGGTTTGGCATAAACAGACCCAAATCGACTCGGGTGCGCACCCTGGTGTAACGACTGACATGGCCGAAGAAAATCGTCGGCTGCGCCGCGAGGTTACTGAGCTGCGTAAAGCAAACGAGGTACTCAAAGCTGCGAGCATATTTTTCGCGAAGGAGCTCGACCAGCCACGATCGAAATGATCAGATTCATCGATGAGTATCGTGATCGTTTCGGGGTCGAGTTCCTTTGCCGCACCATGCGTGGGGCAGTTCGTGGGTTTCTCACGTCTCGTGGGTATCGGGCAGCGAAACAGCGGCAGCCTTCTGCTCGACAGCTCCGCGATGATCTACTGATCCCTGAGATCAGGCGCCTGCACGAGAAACATTTCAGTGTGTACGGGCGCCGCAAAATGCATGCTCTGCTGAAGCGTGAGGGGTGGCAGATCGGCCGCGACCAGTGTGAACGGCTCATGAAGGCTGCTGGGGTGCGTGGGGTCAAGAAATCGAAGCGAGTATTCACCACGAAGTCAGACAAACGTACCGTTTTGCCTGCTGATCTCGTGAACCGTCAATTCGTGGCCTTGGCACCAAAACGATTGCTCGTCAGTGATGTGACGTATGTGGCGACATGGTCTGGATTTGCGTATGTTGCGTTCGTCACTGACGTGTATTCGCGCAGGATCGTGGGCTGGAACGTCGCATCAACACTGAGATCGGAAGTCCTGCCGATGCAGGCGCTTGATATGGCTGCGTGGCAGTACGGCGGTGATCTTGACGGGGTGATCCATCACGCCGATCACGGGTCGAACTACACCGCGATGGTGTACACCGACCGTATCGCCGAGCTTGGTGCTGTTCCATCAACAGGAACCGTTGGCGATAGTTACGATAACGCACTCGCTGAGGCGATCAACAACCTATACAAGACCGAACTCATCAGACAGCAAGGCCCCTGGAAGACGGTCGAGCAGGTCGAACTCGCGACACTGAAATGGGTGTGGTGGTGGAACCACGAACGGCTCCACGGGGAGCTTGATATGCGCACCCCGGTCGAGGTCGAGGAAGCCTATTATGCTGAACAAGCGAAGCTTCCGGCGCTGACCAAGTGACGGATATACCGGTCGGAACTAAACCCAGGCCAAATCAGAAGTCATTGGCCTACCTTTTCAGCAGCTTCATCAGCGGGTAGGTCCATGGCTAGACGCCACTCTCCCGGACCGTTTT
>CAYFOT010000160.1:0-1386 GCA_964344825.1 uncultured Actinomyces sp. | reverse complement strand
GCCGTACACTCAGCCGCAATTGCCAACAGGGGTGAGCCGCACGATCCCCGTGCTTCTCACCCCTGGTACGGCGGCCCGGCTGGAGCCGACTAACGGCCCCAAACGCAGGACCACCAAACGCCCCAAACGTCGGGTCCTCACGGCCCCAAACGCGGAGCCGCCTCAAGCCCCCAACTAGGACTTCTTGTAGTTCAACTCCGTGTCCGTCCCACGCAGCGTCAACTTGTCAGCCGTCGCGCTGCCCGCGGTCACCTCATTCAACGCCTGCGTATACGCGTACTCCACCTTCATGGCGTCCTCTTCACACGCCATCATGGTCTGCCCAATGGCACCCATGTCGACCACGCCATCCGTGATCACCATGGTCCCCATGATGTTGTTGCAACCACTGGTCCCGGAGAACGCGCCATCCTCCTGCACCACTAACTCAATGGGGTGATCCGCCAGCGGCTTCACTTCACCTTCCGGCCCCTTACCGTCGACCAGCGTCCACGTCCCCACCACGGCCTCCGGCGTCAGCGCATCCCCACCGGACCCGCCATCACCCGATCCCGAGCATCCCGCGACACCCGCCATCACCAAACCCGCCGCCGCAACAAACGAAAGCATCCTCTTCATATTTCCCCCTATTTGAGGTCGTCCCTCATGCCAACTTTTCGCCTACAAAATTACCAGCAGCCCCTACAATGCGCAGGAGGGCTGACTTATCGTCATTCACCTGTAACCATTGGGTCATGCAGAAGCAGACCCTCCCCTCATACCCGCTGGCCCACATCGTCGTGGGCTCCCCGGTTGGCCGGTTGGCGCTCGTCGCCACCAAGCGCGGCCTCGCAAACATCTCCTACACCCCCCGCGACACCGTCCGCGACCTGCGTAAAGACGGACTTCTTGCGCCCTCGCGCAGCCGCGACGCGCACCGAAATGAGGGGGCGGAGAGAATCCTTGAGGAGACGGCGGCGCAACTGGAGCAATACTTCGCCGGCCACCGCCACTTCTTCGCCCTCAACCTCGACCTCCTGCCCAATCTGCCATTAGCAGAACGCGACAATGGGGGCGAGGGCGAATTCGGCCAGCCCCGCCCTCGCCCCAATCCGTGGGTATCCGCGGAGGGGACGTTCCGCGTGACGGCGCAGGTTGCGTTGCTCGCCGTTCCGTACGGGGAAACGTGGAGTTACGGGGACTTGGCGGCGTACATCGGCAACCCTGGTGCCTCCCGCGCGGTGGGGACGGCGTGCGCGACGAACCCGCTGCCGATCGTCCTGCCCTGCCACCGGATCACGCGCTCGGACGGCTCCATGGGCAACTACACGGGGGGCGTGGACATCAAACGGACGCTCCTGCGTCTGGAGCAGTCCGCGCAGTAGGGTCGCGGGGCGAGGGCGAAGC
>CAYFOT010000159.1:0-1386 GCA_964344825.1 uncultured Actinomyces sp. | reverse complement strand
GCTGTTTGGCCAAAACGTTGAGGTATCCGTGCTCCGCAGATTTGGGGGCGAGGGCGAGCTGTGGAGCGTAACTGATTCGGAAGTCCCCGTCCTCGTCGAGAGCGACCACGACATGCTTGAGGAGGGGCTTGAGATGCGTGCGGTTATCCGTGCGGTATCGGAAGGGGACTCTCTTTCGGGGACGGTGCTGGACTCGTCGTTTAGGGGACCCGCCACCTTGCACGTATACGCGGGCGCTCAAGAACTTGTCTCAAGAGAGGTGTTGGTCGATGACGTGGGGAACTTTGCGTGCTCGATCGAGGACGTAGCAGGAGAATTGTTGAAACTGGAGGGACGCCTGACAGTCACACTTGTGATCGGAGAGTCGGTTGCTGAGGGGTTCGTTGCTCAAGCCGAGGCTGCGGCGCTTGCCAGAGCCTTTGGTAACTACGCCGTGAAGGTCGCATCCATTGCGAGTGGCACGGAAACCCCCGACGACTTGGCGGATGTCGCGCAGCTACTGATAGACAACCCTGTGCTGCAGTCTCTGCCGCGGTCGGGGCGTGCCACTGATTTGAGCGCTGCAACCCGCGGGGGCTGGGTTACGGCTGCGGACCTGGCTCCTCTTTCCGTGCGTCTAGGCGACCGAGTTCGCACAGTGGAGCACTCCGCGGCTGCATCCCTCCTAGACCGGTTTTTGCGTTCGTTGAGCGAGGATCGAGGGTTGTGGTCCGACGACGAAGCCGCCGATGACGAGGGAGCGGACGAGGGTGGGCGTGCGCCCACGTGGGAAGGCGGCGGCGGGGCCCATGAGAACGCCCTGGATTCGCAGTCCTATGAGGAATCTGATGGCGTGCCCGGCAACGATGAGACGTCGGCAGATTCGGCCCGAGCCCAGCTTGCAACATCGCGGCTGATCCCCATGCTCCTTGATCCACGGCACAAAGGGCGTAACACTGATTTCGCGCTGCGCGTCGCCAACTACGTCGCTGGTCGCGGCAGGCCGGATCCCGCCACGGCGATTGATTGGCTACGTCAGATCAGTAATGCTGTTGAGGAGTGGCCGGAACAAGAGGATTCGGCGATAACGGCAGCTGCCTACGTCAATGCTCTGCATTGGGAGGGTGCCGAAGAAGGAGCGGCGCGTGCGCGCTCATTCATGCGTCGAATCGGTGTTAATCCCGATGGATTTAGCCCGGACGAAACTCTGCTGAGGGGGTTCTTAAAAACCATTGCGCCGGGTCATGATGCTTCGGAGAACGATCGGTTGGTGGAAGATTTCTTCGGAGAGGTCCGTGCCTGCCGGTCCGCTGGTGAGCAGGTTCGTGCGTTACGCGCGACCGTCGCCCTCGCCCAAGACAGAGAACCACTCTCGCGTGACGAGTTCCCGACCTTGGCGTCCTCGCC
>CAYFOT010000158.1:0-1424 GCA_964344825.1 uncultured Actinomyces sp. | reverse complement strand
AGTGTTCGTGTCCACTCCCGATCTGATCAGGTACCAACCGACCGCGACCTGGCTGCCGCTGCAGGTTGAACCGGCGTTCTTGAATGAGCCGGTAAACGCCCGAAAAGTGGAAGTGCCTACCGTATTGCATATGCCTAGCAGGAGCTATTTAAAGGGCACGGACACAATCGTGCGTGAGATGCAGAAGCTTCAAGACGCGGGGGTGATCCTCTATGTACAGCCGGAGCGCTTGTCTCATTCTGAAGTTAGAGAGGTCATGAGGCAAGCAGACATAGTGATAGACCAGATCGGAACCGACTCGTACGGCGTAACTACGATCGAAGCACTCGCCTTGGGAAAGACGGTCGTCGGTCAAGTAGGTGACTTTGTTCGGGATTTCGTTCGTCGAGAGACTCTGCAAGAAATTCCTGTCCTAGAGGCGGATGCCTCCACTTTATCTAGAGTGGTTGCGGAGGTTTCGGGCCAGCCACAAAAGCGACTTGAACTTGGAGAAGAGGGACGTCACTATGTGACGACCGTACACTCACCGAACGCAGCAGCAGCAGCTCTAGCACCCTTCTTGGAGAGAAGCCGAGGGTGTGGAAAAGCAAGCTCTTAGGGCTCTACGTGGCGGGCCGTATTTGCTCGGCGTTAGCCGAGTGCCGCCAGCCTGCACGCTACAATCCTCCTATTAGCCAATGGGGGTGGACGTGACGTCTGATTCTGGAGATTCGCTCGCTGATAAGCGTGCACTTGTGGTTTCGTATTCTAATATCTTCTCAGATCCTAGAGTCCGAAGGCAGATTGACTGGCTTGCGGTTGAAGGTTACACAGTCGACATACTGGGAACAAAAGGCGAGCCAGTCCCCGGAGTAGAGAAACAATTCACCTTTCTCCCTGCGGCTAAATGGACTAACACGAAGCTGGGGTATGCCCTCACAGGAAGCCTCTTGCCCCGCAAGCTCGGCTTCAAACACAAGATGTTGAAGTCAGTCCCGAAAGAAGCGCTTGACGCGATTCGAGCCGGCGAATACGAGCTCATAGTTCTCAACGAGTTGCAGCTTGTGCCAATTGTTTCTTTCCCTGACCTAGTGGGCAAAAAGGGTACAGGTCCGCACATCCACATTGATCTTCATGAAAAGCAACGTCAAGATCGGCTCAGGGATGATCTCGGGGCGCGCATTGCGGCTCCGCTCTACAAATGGTCTTATCGGCAGCTAGGAAATCGAAGAATTGATTCAAGGTCAGTTGTAAATGAGCAAATTGGCCAGATGTACGCCGATGAGCTGAGTATCTCTCCACCGATCCCTGTAAGGAACACTCCATTTTTCAAAGAGCTTTCCCCCAGCCCTGTTGACCCAAAAGTGATACGGCTGGTGCACCATGGGATAGCGTCCCACCATCGCGGGTTCCGTGAAATGTTGGACGCGATGGCTCTCTTGCCA
>CAYFOT010000157.1:0-1441 GCA_964344825.1 uncultured Actinomyces sp. | reverse complement strand
GCGGGTCGTTTAGAGCGCGGATGCGCACGCAAACAGCGGGATGGCAGTGGGCGTGCGCATCCGGTGCAGCAGAAGCCTAGGCGTTCGCCATGTGCGTTTCCTTCTTTTTTGCCGACCAGACGTAGACGCCAAGCCCGGTGCCCAGAGAGATGATCGCGACGATTATGGCGCCACCCGCGATGCCCTGCACCGCTGTGGTGAGAGGATCCGAAAGGTACGTCCAGACTTGGGTGGTTACCTGCGCCGCCTCGCCCTCGACAAGAACCTCGAAGTTGTCCTGCCCGATCTGCGGGATTGCTCGCCATAGGAGGGCGCTGGTGAGGAAGGTCGCCAGGGACCCGATGCCCAACACGAAAAGCCGTTTCGGTGCCAGCACGAGCGCCAACAACGCGAAGGCGACTGCCGTCCAAATCATCCACTGCTCAGATTGCTGCGCCATCGAATAGTAGCGTTGGAGCTGCGCCAAGTCCGTCACTTCCACGATCGGAACCATTGCATCAACGGTGGGGATGTATTCCGCCCACCATTGCCCTTCATCAATCAAAGACGTACGCAGGGTGGCGATAAGTGGAGCGACGTTTGTCTCAAGCGTCGCAGACGGCGCGGATGCCGCCTCTTGGTTCTCCATTAGCGCCACGAATTGTCCGTGGGTCTCCCGAACTGCGGCGTCCCAGACGGGTGGGAAGTTAGGCCCCTGAACGAAGGTTAGAGTCTGCTGTTGCACCACGTTGGCGATGGTCCCGGTAAGTGCGGTCCCGGGCTCTTCCAGTGCGGAGCCCAAGTTCAAATCGAAAGGCAGGGAATCCAAGAGGCTTCCAAATCCGCTGGCTAGGGAGTTGATCGTTTCGACTGGAAGGTTGTCTTCCACCATCACGGTTGCTTGTTGTGCCGCGCTGGTTGCCAAGAAGTTCTGGAACTGGGCATTCTGAGATAAGGGGGAGAGGAGCTCAACCACATGGTCGGTGTCCAATATGGTGCTCTTCATCCAGTGTGCGGCTGCTATGGCGGGAATGGAAACCCCTGCGAGCAGCGCAAATACGAGTGCCCCGACCCATCTGGCGACGATTAGTCCGGTGCTTTGCTGTTTCATCGCGGCCCCCCTTGGATGTGAACTATGAGCCGTTTGGCCGCTCAATTGGAATGTAACCAGTCTAGGCAAGTATCATAGTTGTGCTGGAGCCGTCGCATAGCCAGGTCGAGTGCGCCTCCCTGCTAAGGAGGTAGGGATTCACGTCCCTCGAGGGTTCAAATCCCTCCGGCTCCGCAGTGTGAAACGGGGAGTGGTCCGAAAAAGCCACTCCCCGTTTCTGTGTTCCCATAGCCCCGGATGGACCAAGTTTGTTTTGCGTGCGACGTTGTCTCCAGATGGCGCGTGGTCTAGTTATCGTGTGATCTGCTAAGCAGAGGCTAGATGAGTCCCAACTTCTTGAATGCGTTCTTC
>CAYFOT010000156.1:0-1443 GCA_964344825.1 uncultured Actinomyces sp. | reverse complement strand
ATAGATAGGATGAATGATGAGTAATGTTCGTGAAGACTTTGTACTAACAACAGTTGACAATCCTTGGAATCCATTCACTCAATGGGATGAATGGTTCGCTTATGATACAATTAAAGGTTACAATACATCAGGACTACTCGATCGCTTCACTGTAACATCGAATGACTTGTCTGAACCAGATAATCAACAAGCAATTCTTGAAGGAATGAAAGCAATTGTATCGATCAATCCCTTCGGGCTCCACTATATACTCAGTTCTAAGGATCAATTCATCCCTTATGATGAAAGATACAATAAAAACGAAAAATAAAAAGACAAAGGAGGAGGATGTATAGGGATAGGGGGGAGGGGCATCAATATTTTCACCCCCACCCCTGCATCGCCGCCCTCTTTATTTTTTCTCCGGGGGTGGTTTTTCTGGGGTCAAACTGCCTTTAACCTTTTGTGAACTTAGCTAAAAGTGATCCAAACCCCGCGTAAGGTATATTGAAACATCTATGTACTCCATAGTAAGTATGGGGGGAGAGACGGTTTTATGACATTGTGCGTACATTTTCTAGGCCGAACACTTCATTCGTCTATGGGTTACTTCCTTGTCCCGCTCCTACGAAGTGTAATACACGCCTGAAAGCGCTTGCGGATCGCTGCGGTATTCTTTGGAAGTGTTCGGTCAAGAATTTGTACGACATTAGAAAGGAGAATGTTGTTTATGGCTGTTAGAAGTGATCCCATACAAGATCCTCCTTCAGATTTACCACCTAGACCTCCGGCATTCACTCCGGAAGCTCGTGAAAACGAGATGATTGCTTTGGCGGTAGACTTCGCAGAAGCAAAACTGAGGGATGGTACAGCGACAACACCTGTGGTAGTTCATTATCTCAAGTTGGCTACCGAAAGAGAACGATTAGAACGCGAGAAATTAATTCGCGAAAACGAATTGTTACAAATGAAGGCTGAACATATTGCTTCAACTCAAAAGATGGAAGCAATTTATGAAGAAGCCCTAGAAGCTATGAAGAAGTATAGTGGTAATTAATGAAAAGATCATATGATGAATTGATTACGTACGATACTTTTATAGATAGGTTTCGTTATCTAAAATTAGATGGTCAAACAGGGATTGAAACGTTTGGTTTCGATCGATACCTAAATCAAAGGTTTTATAGGTCTGCACAATGGCAAAAAATCAGACAGAGAATCATTGCACGAGATTTAGGTTTAGATTTAGGGGTGGAGGGATACGAGATTCATACAAAGTTATTAATACATCATATAAATCCCTTAACCGAAGAAGACTTACGAAACGGTTCACCAATTATCATCAATCCCCAAAATTTAATAACTACGTCCCATCGAACACATAACGCTATACATTTTGGGGATGAAAGTTTGATCACTCAAGACTACGAACCTAGGAAACCTGGAGACACGTTGTTATGGTAG
>CAYFOT010000155.1:0-1458 GCA_964344825.1 uncultured Actinomyces sp. | reverse complement strand
CACTGAGCGCGAACATGTCCTCAGATCTACGGTCCCAAGCCATATTGGATCTATCCCAAGCGCTTTATCCAATATGGCAAGCTGATAGGCGCAGATCGCTTGAATCGCCACAACACCAGTAGTGGGGGTGGGTACCCAAGCTAAGTTACACCCCGCTTTGAGACCCTCCCAGGAGTGACGATAGTTGGGGTGGCCGTTGTCTCCTGCAGCGTAGTGTCGACCCTAGAAAACCGAACGGAGTAGAAACATGAGCGAGGCTGGCCCCGCATCGCTTTCAAGGATATTTCAGTACGCCTTAGGCAGAACACGCTGGCATCGGCGTGCCTACAACCTCTGGAGTCTTTCGCACAAAGCACGTTAGTCACTGTCTTTTCTCCCTACCGCTCCTGACGAAAACTGGGAGAAACGATTGAACGTCGTCGACATAGATGATGCGCTGATGCCGGCAGTAGAAGCGGCCCGCCCAGGCTATTCCCCAATGGCAAAGAGATACCTCTCGGAAGGGCACAATGGCTTGGCGGTAGTGGATGAAAACGGGAATGTGCTCGCAATGGGCTGGACGTTTCGTAACCACGGACGCCGCAGAATCAGAGTCAAAGACTACTTCTACGTCAAACCCAAAGAGGCCTACCTACACGCAGATTGGACCGCTCCCGAAAGTCGAGGCCGGGGGCTGCAGTCCCTGCTAATCCGCAAGCGAGGGGAGCAAGCATTTGATGCTGGCGTGGAGAAGCTAGTCGCAAATATCGATCAAGACAACATGGCATCATCGAGCGCCTATCGGAGAGGTGGCTTTACCATGCTCCATACCCTCCAAGTCCTCTCATCCCCTCGTAGACGTCAGGTGCGAAACTTGCGTGTGCCGCTAGTAAGGAATAGAAGCCGCGCATCCCAAGGAGCCCCAAACGCAGCGGCACCCAAGGTGCTACTGCTAGATGGGACACAGCCACATACTGTGTCCGCGGCTAGAGAACTGCATGAAGTCTTGGGCGCAGAAGTAATTACGGCCTCTTGCACTGAGCGGTCTTTGAGCAGCAGGTCGCGCCACGTTAGTTCAGATGTGATCGTCCCCCGATCCAACTCACCGGAATATGCAGAAGCTCTTTGCAGAGTAGTCGAGGAAGTAAAGCCAGACGTGATCCTCCCTGTCGGATACTTTTCCACTGCGGCCGCAGTGAATCTCAAGGAATCAGGGGACTTGAAAGTGCCAGTATCCGCACCAAACCTAGCTTCATTTACCGTAGGCGAAGATAAGGCGAAAACGTACGCTATGGCAGGGACAGTTGGAATCGCGGTCCCACAAACCTGGACAGCAGAGGAGATCACCGGTTCTTCAGCCAGAGATGACATTAGATTTCCCATTGTCGCAAAGCTGCAACATGAGAGAGGGGATTCAACTGTCTCAGTTGTCAACAATCTAGGCGAGCTGCATTCTCATCTAGCAGAACATGCAGAAGA
>CAYFOT010000154.1:0-1476 GCA_964344825.1 uncultured Actinomyces sp. | reverse complement strand
CCCCAGTCCCGCCGGGGCGACGACGCCGACGAACGAGGACGAGACCTGCACCAACAGCGCATCCTTGAAGCTCACTTTTACGGGCGCGAATACGGTCATGGTGATTGCGGCGCCAACCCAAGTGAGGGTGCCGACCGCGAAGGCGGCGGCGAACCACCAGGGGTTCATGTGCTCGAACGCCTGCTTGAACTCTGCGGGCTTGATTGATTTGGAAACGATGAAGACGACGAGGGCGACGACCAAGATCATGGTCACGGTTTTGGTGGTGCGGCTGCTCCACCACTTCTTGAGCTTCGCGGCGGTGCTGGTCGGTTTGGCGTTGTTACTGTCGATCTTGGCGGCGGGACCGGAAGTTCCAGCAGCCGAGGCGGCCGCGGAGTTGGCGTCCGCAGTTGCGCTCGATGCGTTTATGGCGGCGGAGTTGGCTGCGGCAATGGCCGCGGCGACGGAGGCTGCGGTGCTGACAGAGGCTGAGGAGATGGCAGAGTTTCCGGGCGCCGACGGGTCAGGTTGAAGCTGTTCCCTCATGGTTCCTCCCGCAGTCCGCCCGGCGTCTCATCTTTGAGTGCTTCCCGGACGCCTCATCCTTGAATAGTGCCCGGGGTATCTCGTTGTTGGATAGTTCCCGGACGCCTCATCTTTGAATAATGTCCGGGGTGTCTTGTTGTTGGATAGTTCCCGGACGCACCATCTTTGAACAATGTCCGGGGTGTCTTGCCGTTAAACTTAACTCATCGTGTGAATTCGATCCGGCACGCCTTTCCTCTGATCTTCCATCGGTCGATTCATGGTGCGGTTTGCTTCCAGGCAGGTCCTCCCTGAAGTACCTCCTTCCCCAAGCAGCTTCTCCCTGAAGCAAGTCCTCCCTAAAAACAAACGATAGCTCCATGATCTCGCTTTTCTTGGTGCCGTGCAGGATCTAGGCGCCGGAGAAGCGCGGTTGGGGCGCGGAGGTTTCCGTGCGGTGGACTATGCGGGTCACATCGAATCGGTGTCGATGTGTGAAGAAACCAGTCGATGTGTGAAGACATTGTCGATGTGTGAAGAAACCAGTCGATATGCGCACCCATATCGACTGGTTTCTGTACACATCGACAGTTTCTGTGGGTGTGCGCGTGCGGGCGTGCATATCGACTGGTTTCTGTACACATCGACAACTTCTGTGGTGGTGCACGGGCGTGGGGTGCAGACGCGGGCGTGGGGTGCAGACACGGGCGTGGGGTGCAGACGCGGGCGTGGTGGCGCATGCGGGGGATAGCCATCGGTCTTAGCCTCATCCTCCTCATCCGAGAACCTTCTGGGGGCCGCTACAACTCTGCGGTGGGTGTCGACGTTGTTGCCTCGTTGAAACTACATGGCCTCGCGAAACTACATGGCCTCGCGAAACTACATAGTGGGTTCGAAACTACATATGGGGTGCCAAAAAACGAGGAATAACATCGTTATTGTTGCCCCTCGTGTAGTTTTGGTCCCCTC
>CAYFOT010000153.1:0-1492 GCA_964344825.1 uncultured Actinomyces sp. | reverse complement strand
TTGTTTCCGTTTCTTGCTCATTCTCGGCATATCAATCCTCCTTTCCGTCTGAAAACAAAAAAACCACAGGAAAGATACTCAGAGCCTTGTTTCTGTCATTTCTCGGGGCGAAAATCGGGCAAAATGTCCTTTCTAAGCCTTTCAAAAAATCACACAAGGTATTTGTACTAACCTGTGGTTATGTATAAAATTGTAGGGTTTGGGGTAACAAAAAACACCGTATTTCTACGATGTTTTTCGTACTTCAACTATTGTTGTTTCACCAAACTAATCTTTATCTTGTCCACGACACTTTAACGCTTTAATTAAAAGATATTTCGACATCATTTAATAATTGTATTTATAGCGGACTGCACTGCTTTATATCTTCCTTCATCTGATAATGATGCCAAGCAGGTAATCAAATATTCCTTGCCATCTTTTTTATAAAGAACAACAATATTATAGGAAGATGCCATAGTTCCTGTTTTTATTCCTTTTACATTTTCATTATAGTACGGTGACTTTTTATCTAAAAACTTATTGGTATTTTTCCAAGTAAATTCACCTTGTGGAGTTTGAATTGAGAAAGTGCTTTTCCCTACACATTCTTTAACAAAATCATAATTATAAAGCTTCAAGGCTACACGATTAATATCATCCAAATGTGTATCGGCTGACATAGATGCCCCGCTCGGATCATTATACAAATTTGTTTTAGAATAGCCTTCTTCAATTAAATACTCACTTAGCTCTGTCGTAAAATAATTTATATATTCCGTTGCTGTATAGCCCTCTCCTAATTCATTTTTAGCAATATAATATGCCAACGAATAGGCAGCATCGTTTCCCGAAGGAACAAGCATAGCTTCCATTATTTCTTTTACTGTGTACTTCCCAACTTTTAGATTTGCTAAAGATGACCCAGCCGGCACAAGATCCAATACCTCTTGATTTACTTCAATAACATCTTCCAAGTTAACTTTTGTCAAAGCATAGTCAATGACAAATAGTTTTGCCAAACTTGCTACTGTGGGCAATTGGCTATCTCCCTCGTAAAATAAATATTCACCCTGTTCAATATCATAAACAGAAAACGAAAGAGCGTCCTGAGGAATGTTAAGCTCATTTGTACTCAGTTGAAAATCGATTTTTTTATACACATCCTTAAAAAAATCAAAACGATAAATCCCTGTTTTATATAATCCAACTACTGCTACAAACGCTATAAGCAAGACTGTTGTAAAAACCATTATTATCTTTATCTTTTTGTATTTTCTATTCTTCTTCATACTCTCACCTACAAATTCATTTCGTTATTTCTAATAAAATATAACCTTCCGTTAAACATTATAACAAAAGTCATCATTTTTTTTCAATACTTCAAACTACTTCGACTATACTCACAACTTTATGACTTCTTGAATACTTGCCGAAAAAAGAAAACTGCCATCAATTAAGACAGCAGTTCCTTTTCGGCTGGTATGCTATTAGGAATACACAATATCGTTCA
>CAYFOT010000152.1:0-1503 GCA_964344825.1 uncultured Actinomyces sp. | reverse complement strand
GCCGACGTGGGAGTCACCTAGGAGAATGTCACCGGGATTCCATTGAGCCATGTCTGATCCGACGTTTTGGTATTTGCCGGGGAAGGTGGTCCACATGTTGGCTGTGGACCGTGCCCCCAGTTCGATGCCCACGGACTTAAAAGCAGCATTGGTGAAACCGGAGCAGTCGTAGTGGTCGGGGCCGCTGGCACCCCAGGCATAAGTGATGCTGGGGTTGTTCACCGTTTTGTCTATGAACGCTTTGATGTCGTTCCAGTCTGCGCTGGCGCATACTTCTGCGGTGGTGCAGTTGGAGGTGGACGACACTGTCTTTCCGGAGAATGTCTCATAGATGGTTTGGGCGCGTTCGTACCGGGTTTTACCTTCCGCTTCCCAGCAGCCGCTGCCCGTGCAGGGCACTTCGTAGGCTGCGCCAAAAAGGAGGGTGAGGTTTTTAACGTCTGTACCTGTTTTGAAGTCTTCCCACGACTTGACGTAAACCGAGTTTTCCCCTTCAGGCCACCAGCCGGAATGCCTCACTCGGTCACCAGGACCCCAGATCGATTCGAGGTACCAGGCGAATCCTTTATATTCTTCCGTGTCAAGGTAGGCCACTTGAGTGGCCACGTCGTTCCAGGTGCCGTATTGGACAAGTTCATTATATTGTGTGCCTCGCTTATTGCCGTCACGGCACCACTGCCACAGTCCGATGCACCCCCCAGTCTTTGCCGTCGGGTCCCTCCCAGATGTAGTCGTACATTCCTAGTTGCTTTAGTAGGTCTACGTTGTTGGTGGAAGGTTTGCCCGATGATTCGCTCCAGGCGTTGCCGAGGACGGCTGCGGCGGCGGCTTCGCTCCACCCTTCAGCGGTATGCGCACGTGAAAACAGCGACACCAACTGAGCGGAGAACCGCACAGATAAAAAGCGCCTCACTCGTGGAAGTTGGCCATGACTGACTCCTTCCAGAGAGCTGGAGTCGATGATGCCGGACTACTGGAAAGCTCTCTAAAGGCAGTCCAGAGAGGTTGCCCCCACCCAGTGGGACAACTCCACGATTTGTCTAGCCGAGGTCAAGTCGCGGTCTTGATATTTGGCCGGAAGGGCCGGTCCTCATTTTTCTTCCCAGGCGGTGACAATGGCGGACGCCGAGAGGTTCAAAACATATGCCCAGCACTCTCGCCTATTCACCGGTAGGTTTCTCTGCCGTCGACCAGTGTCGGGCGTTAAGGTTCTCTTGCTGTTCTTCATCGACGAGGTCGCCAAGTACCGCGACTACAGCCGCGAGGACGCGCTGGGCGACTATGCGTGGATGTTCGAGGAGGAGTACGGCGCGATCTGTGACGAGGTGCTTGACAAACTTGCCATGTGAAGTAGACCACACACACTGGTGTGCCGTCTCAAGTCTAATCTCAGCATACGGACGCTAGTTGAGGACAACTGGGCAAACATCCGCGCCGACTAGCACGCTCAACTTCGCCTGGATGCCCGCTGGAGACCTATTCTTTTCTACCAGATCCTCGAAA
>CAYFOT010000151.1:0-1505 GCA_964344825.1 uncultured Actinomyces sp. | reverse complement strand
TCGCTCTGCCTGGCGGTGGAGGCACTGGATGCTGAGGGCAACGTCCTCGACCTCCAAGAAACCGAAGAGGACATGCGCGCGGGTGAGGAGCTGGGGATAACCCTGGATGCTCGCCCGCTGGCAGCGTCCGGTTCCATCGACATCATCTGATAAGAGCCTGAGGAAAGAGGAGTAAGTCTTGCTAGACGCAAAGACCTTTGACAGTTTGCGAATTTCCCTGGCTACGTCCGATGACATCGCCAGGTGGTCTTACGGTGAAGTCCGTAAGCCGGAGACAATTAATTACCGCACCCTGAAGCCGGAACGCGACGGCCTGTTCTGTGAGCAGATCTTCGGCCCGACGCGCGACTGGGAGTGCGCGTGCGGTAAGTACAAGCGTGTGCGTTACAAGGGCATTACGTGTGAGCGCTGTGGCGTTGAGGTCACGCGCTCCAAGGTGCGCCGTGAGCGGATGGGGCACATCACCCTGGCAGCTCCCGTCACGCACATTTGGTACCTGAAGGGCGTCCCGTCGCGCCTCGGCTACCTTCTGGATCTGGCGCCGAAAGACCTGGAGAAGGTCAACTACTTCGCGGCCTACATGATCACGGAGGTTGATGAGGAAGGCCGGCGTGAAGACACCGACATGCTTCGCGACGAAGTGGCGGTGAAGAAGAAGCGCCTTGAGACCCGTCGTGACACTGAGATCAATGAGATCGCAGCGAAGATGGAGGAGCGCCTGGCGGAGCTGGAGGCTGAGGAAGCCAAGGCAGACGTCGTGCGCAAGGAACGCCGCATCTACGAAAAGGAAATGGGCCAGACCCGCCGCCGCTACGATGAGCAGATCAAGCGGATCGAGGACGTTTGGGAACGTTTCCGCGACCTCAAAGTTGGCGACCTGATCGACGACCAGCGTCTGTACCACACGATGACCACGACCTATGGCACCTACTTCAAGGGTGCGATGGGCGCGGAGGCCATTCAGCGTCGCCTGGAGGACTTCGACCTCGCGTCAGAGGTGGAGATCCTGAAGGAGACCGTGCGCAGTGGCTCCACCCAGCGGAAGACGCGTGCGCTGAAGCGACTGAAGGTCGTGAACGCTTTCTTGTCCACGGGGACCTCCCCGGCCGCGATGGTTCTGGACAAGGTGCCGGTCATCCCGCCGGACATCCGCCCGATGGTGCAGTTGGACGGTGGGCGCTTCGCGACCTCCGACCTGAACGACCTGTACCGCCGCGTCATCAACCGCAACAACCGCCTCATGCGACTGCTGGACCTGAATGCGCCAGAAATCATTGTGAACAATGAGAAGCGCATGCTCCAGGAGTCCGTGGACGCACTGTTCGACAACGGTCGCCGTGGTCGCCCGGTTGCTGGCGCGGGTAACCGTCCGCTGAAGTCCATCTCTGACATGCTGAAGGGCAAGCAGGGTCGTTTCCGCCAGAACCTTCTGGGTAAGCGCGTGGACTACTCGGGCCGTTCGGTCATCGTGGTTGGTCCGCAGCTGAAGATGCACCAGTGTGGTC
>CAYFOT010000150.1:0-1508 GCA_964344825.1 uncultured Actinomyces sp. | reverse complement strand
GGAAAGCGTGTTGGGTGCAAGCCCTCGGGGGTTCGAATCCCCCATCCTCCGCGACGACCCCCGGTATTCATTGGAATATCGGGGTTTTTCGTTGCAATGGCGCAAATTCATGTAAACTAGCCGTATGCAGTTGTAGGCAGCCGTATGCCTTGATGGGCATGATTTTAGGCCACTATTAGGCCACGCGCAAGAGAGTGAATGTGATGGTGGAAGAACGAGCCGATCAATCCGATGTGGGACAGGTCACGCCAAGGGTTCGACGTAAGAAGCGCCAGCCACCTCGCCCCCGTCCTGCCAATGAGGCAGCACTACCAACCGGGATCAGTTGGGACCACAATACGGGACAATACCGGGTCCGAGTCACCTGGCAGTCACGGCAGTACACGGTAGGCCGCTATTTTCCCTTGACCCACGCAAAGGCTGCCCTAGAACAGGCCCGGGCTGATATCGCACGTCGCGAGTTTGTACCACCCGCTGAACAGCGCAGACTCGAAAAAATGCGACAACAACAGGCGAACGAGGAGGCACGACAGCAGCAAGAACGACAATTGACTGTTAAACAATGGAGCAAACTCTGGTTAGAGTCCTTAGAAAATGGTCCCGATGCACGATCCCCAGGCACTATCTCTAGCTACAAATCAACCCTAAACGCGCACATTTTACCCAGTCTTGGCCACAAGCAACTTACCGACGTTACACCCGAGGAAATTCGCACTTGCGTTGCCGATGCCACAAAGAAAGGAATCGGGGCCTCCAGGAACGTGGCCCGCACACTACGAGCCGCCTTCAATGCAGCCGTAGCCATTGGCGCAGGAGGCCTAGAAGTCTCACCCGCACAACTAAAGATACCCAAAAGTGCCACCGGCACAAGACAGGATGATGAAGTGCCTACGCTTGAGGAGGTGGCAGCGTTGGCTGGGGCGATGACCCCTGAAACTGAATTGGCTGTTTTGTTGGCCGCGTGGTGTTCACTTCGTGTTGGTGAGGTGATTGGGCTGCAACGCGCAGACTTCAAAAACCTTGACGTACCGGGTAAGGCATCGCTGAGTATTGATCGGCAATGGCTCAGTAAAGCATCTCCACCCTCGTACGGTCCACCCAAGGATGATAGTTACCGCACCGTGGCCGTGCCTGACATTTTGGCAAGAAAAGTCCAGGCACATTTAGAGGAATACGTGCTTGACCAGCCAGATGCGCCCGTGTTTCCCTCACCGGTAAATAAGGAGCGCCCTATAAGTCATAACGCACTTGCCAAGCGGTGGAATGAGGCCAGAGCTACAGTCCGTCCAGGAACTAACTTTCACGCACTACGCCACTTTGGCCTAACCATGTACGCGCGAACCGGTGCAACCCAAACTGAAATCATGCGCAGGGGCGGACACAGTGACAGTGACGCTGCCCAGCGCTACCAACACAGCAGCATCGAACGAGACCAGCAACACGCCGCCCAACTAAACGAATGGATGCGCAAAGCATAAACAGGTGCGAGGAACCACACCGCTGACATG
>CAYFOT010000149.1:0-1514 GCA_964344825.1 uncultured Actinomyces sp. | reverse complement strand
GGAGCGTTCTTCCACCTGAACTCCCACCGGCCGTCAAGCAAGCATTCACTCTCAACGAACAGCCGATCGTGACTCTCTGGCCGCCGCAACGCGCCCTCATTGCCCACCCTACGCTTAGCCCACTCAATCCGGCCACTTCTCGCCTACTAGTCTCAGTTCCTACAAGCGCGGGCAAGACGCTTCTCGCCCAGTTGATCATCTGTGCACACACGGCAGTCGACAGTCGTGGTGCTTGTTATGTAACGCCTTTGCGGAGCCTGGGCCGCGAGATGCGGCAGGGTCTCAAACCCCGACTTCAGTATCTGGGCAGCCGACTAGGCCGAGATCTTCCCAGTGGCGTTGATCCTCGAGCATTCCCTATCAGCGATACCGTACGGGCTGATGGTGGCCTAAGCGAGTCGCCAGAAGTAGAAATTATGACGCCCGAGAGGCTCATGAATGCGTTACGGCATAATCCTGAAAAGACGCTAAATCGGTTTAGCTTATTCATCATTGACGAGGTGCACCTTCTCGCCGAGGACGGTGGCAGGGGACTATTACTAGAGGGACTGCTGGCGCTCCTCGACGCCAGTGACGCACGACTGATTCTTCTCTCTGGCGTGGTCGGCAACGCCGCGACCTTAGCTTCATGGACTTCAAACGGGGAGGAAGATGTGCTCTTCACAGAGGAGTGGCGAGCACCGCGCCGCCTGCGGGTTCTCCTCACGACTGAGAAGATCGACGAGAGCCGAATCATTTTGCCTTCCAAACGACGTGGCAGCAAGAGCAAGACACAATACGACCTACGCGGCGTCCTCACCGTCCGCCCGACAGGTGGACGATCGCGACGCCTGGTTACCAGAGACGACAGGCCAGTCGGGCAGCTGGTTCTGGGCCCTGACTACAAACGCTTGGGAGGGAGCGGCAACAGCTCGACCGCATACTCTATAGCCGCTAAGACTGCGGCTCTCCTGCTACGCGCAGGCAGTCTCCTGATGGTCGTCTCGCAAAGGAAGATCGCCCGCGCCGCGGCCGAGGTCATGGCCGGCGAACTACCAGAAAATCCAAGATCCCAAGACTTGGCCGACGATCTAGCCACTCGACTCGGGAAGGGCCATCCGCTCATCAGCACGGTCCGGAAGGGTGTCGCATACCATCACGCTGGGCTGCCACTAGAGGTGCAAGAAGGGATCGAAGACGCGATCCGAAGCGAAAAACTAAAGGCTGTGGTGGCCACCAGCACCCTCACGGAGGGTGTGAATCTCCCCGTACGGACGGTAGTCATTGCTACGACTGAGTACAAGGGTCAAACACCAGCATCGCAAATGAGCGCGGCAAAACTCCTCAACGCTGTCGGGCGCGCCGGCAGGGCTGGTAAAGAGTCCGAAGGTTGGGTTGTCCTCGCTCTACAGAAGCAACCCGCAGATGACGATTTCACCCGTCTCACGCCGAGCGATGGCGAGTTAGAGGTCCGGTCAACTCTGCACACGGACGCCGCTCTTTCGGCGCTCGAGAAAGCGGAAATGCTATTAGCG
>CAYFOT010000148.1:0-1522 GCA_964344825.1 uncultured Actinomyces sp. | reverse complement strand
CCAAACGACTGGCATCCTGTGGATAATCAACCACGGAACGTGCTTGCAGCCAGAACGCCGATAACATCCGCCGATCGCGCTCTTTCGAATATTTCGTTTATTCGTTAGACTTCCAGTATGGAAATCAAAGAAGACTTCAAAGCTACAGTCGACACATACCTTGCGCCAGGCGGTGAGCAAGCCGACTTAGTCGCGAGGTTCGCTGAGGTGATCAAAGGCTTTCACGGAAATCCTGTACTGCGCGGTCCCGATGGAACTGAAGTTCCAGTGCCTGAAGATCTCTTCGACATCCTCATGCGCGCTACGGCAGAGCTGCAGCGCGGCCGCGGAATTACAATCATCCCGAACAACCAAAGACTGACCACTCAAGAGGCAGCGGATATCCTAGGCGTTTCACGCCCGACATTGGTCAAGATGCTTGAATCTGGCCAGATCGCGTTCACAACGGTAGGCCGCCACCGGCGCATCGTGCTCAGCGACCTACTGGATTTCCGCAACCAACAGGAGCAGGCACGCCTCGCAACTCTACGCGAGGTTGCGGCGCAGACCCCGACAGCAGAAACCTACTACGATCCGTCAAGACCAACGCGAGACTAGCAACGAAACATGCCCCTGTTTCCCGTCCTTTTTGATGCCAACGTCCTGTACGGAGCCTACGTAAACGACCTCGTTTTGAGGCTGGCCGAACGACGACTCTTTCGGCCTCTATGGTCTGAAGAGATACTCAAGGAACTCCAAACTGCGCTCCTTCGCAATCATCCAAAGGCACAGCACGGAGTTCTCAAGAAGCGCGTGCATGCGATGCGCGCTGCGTTTCCCGATGCCCTAGTCGAGGGGTACCAGCCTCTAGTACCCGCCATGGAATGCGATCGCAAAGACCGCCATGTCTTAGCCGCTGCAATACGCAGCAACGCTGCGTTACTCGTAACCTTCAATCTCAACGACTTCCCACCAGAATCAACCGCTCCATTCGGAACTGAGGTTATTCATCCAGACATGTTCCTGATGGATCAGCTTGATCTACACCCAGCCGCGACCACCGGCGCAGTTAGACAAATCCTGGATGATTACCAAGATCCAGTTATAGATGTGGGCGGCTACCTCTACCGGCTCACGAAGTCGGGACTACCTGGGTTTGCGGAATCCCTCAGCCATCATTTGGACTAGCTCACATAGCCGGTGAGCTGGACTCTTCCGAGCGCAACGCGACGATGAGGTCGTGGTCACCGGCTCCTCCAACATGGACGAGCGCTCCTTCAACCTCAACATGGAAATCTCCATGGCCGTCAAAGGGAAAACCTTCGTGGAGCAAATCGACGAGGTCAACAAGTACTACCTGGACAACTCCCGCGAACTCACGGCCGAAGAATGGGCCAAGCAGCCGTGGCGCAGCCGCCTGCTGGACAACCTGGCGCGGCTCACGTCGGCGTTGCAGTAGGTACGAGGGCGGGGGCGCGTCGCACTTCCACGCCTACGCGACCCGCGCCCAGATGCCGTCGTCTCCGGAGAATCAGCCGCAAAG
>CAYFOT010000147.1:0-1527 GCA_964344825.1 uncultured Actinomyces sp. | reverse complement strand
GCTTGACAGGGTTGTGTTGGTGGGCGTGTGTTCTTGAGGGATGCGAACTCGTTCAGAGGGTGTCAAATGGTTTGTGTGTGGGGGTGTTTGAAAGGATTTGATTCATGCCTGTTATGCAAACTGTTGATGTGACTGATACTGATTTGGTGAGTGATGGTTTTGAGGCCACGAACCGGCTGGCGCAGGAGCTTGCTGATTCTGGTGCTTTAGCGGATTTGTTCGCTCGGATTGATTCGGGCGAGGTGGAACTAACTGGTGATGGGGGCTTGTTGCCGGCCTTGATCAAGACCACGTTAGAACGCGGGTTGGAAGCGGAGATGACCTCTCATTTGGGGTATGACCGTGGAGATCGTGAGGCCCGGGATGCGGTGGGTGCTTCGAACTCGAGGAATGGTTCTTACCCCAAGAAAGTACAGACCGAGGTTGGGCCGGTAGAGGTCTCGGTTCCACGAGACCGGGCGGGTTCATTCACTCCTCGTTTGGTCCCTAAGGGGTCACGTCGTCTTGGTGGCTTGGATGACATGATCATCAGCCTGTACGCCGGAGGGATGACAATCCGGGAGATCCAATGGCACTTATCCCAAACGATCGGTACTGACTTATCGCATGAGACGATCAGTAACATCACGGACGCGGTCCTAACATCGGTATTGGAATGGCAAAAACGTCCCCTTGATGAGTTCTATCCCGTCATTTACCTAGACGCGATCCGTATCAAAGTCAGGGACGGAGCCCATGTCCGCTCTAAGGCCGCTCACATCGCTATTGGCGTGGATCTAGAAGGAATCAAGCATGTCCTAGGGATCTGGATCCAGAACACTGAGGGCGCTTCTTTCTGGGCTGCGGTGTGCTCAAACCTAGCGAACCGCGGCGTTGAAGACGTGCTGATCGTGTGCTGTGACGGCCTTACGGGACTGCCAGAGGCCGTAGAAGCGACCTGGCCTGAGTCCATGGTCCAAACCTGTGTTGTCCACCTTATCCGCGCTTCCATGAGGTTCGTGGCCTACAAAGACCGCAAGCAAGTAGCCGCTGCTTTGAAACCGGTTTACACGGCCGTGGATGAGGACCAAGCCCTAGAAGCACTACTGGCCTTTGAGGACTCCACCATGGGTGCGAAGAACCCCGCCACGGTAGCGACCTGGAAAGCCGCATGGGACCGTTTCACCCCGTTCTTGCAGTTCCCACCACAAGTACGCAGGGTCATCTACACCACCAACGCTATAGAGTCCTTGAACTACCAACTACGCAAGATCAGCAAGAACCGCGGCCAGTTCCCCAACGATGACGCAGCAGTGAAACTCCTATGGCTTGGCATCTGCAACATCGAAGACAAACGCGCTGCCCAACGAGCAAAAGACCGCGGCAAGAAAGGCAAAGAACGCAAAGGCGCCGGCAGACTCATCCAAGGCCAAACAACCACCAACTGGAAACAAGCCCTAGCCCAACTCGCGGTCGCCTACCCCGACCGCATCAACCCCCACCTGAACTAGAAACCCCAACCCCATACACAAACAACTTGACAAGCTC
>CAYFOT010000146.1:0-1529 GCA_964344825.1 uncultured Actinomyces sp. | reverse complement strand
ATAAGGGCCTGCTCGCTGCGAACATCGTCGCACTCGACTAGCAGAAACTGCCGGAACCGGCAGCGGAAAGCCCCCATCCCAACCGGGTGGGGGCTTTTTGTGGGTCTACGCAACCAGGCTGCGGCGGGTAGCCGAGCACCGGATCGCCGGGAAAATAGGGGCTTCGGATTGTGATTCCGTTCAAAGCCCCCTATGTAGTACCTGCCCCCAAACGGAGTAAGGACTCCTACGAGCTCCGTGCTCTAGAGAAAGAGGAGGTGCTCTGCCAGCCAAGTCGAGTATGTCCTTTCGGATATTTCGCGCGTCACCAAGTCCAGCACAGCGCGCTCCGCAGTGGCTGCTTCGACAGTCTCGAGGGTCAGGCCATAGCCTTCCAAATAGTAGAGACCCATCATCCAAGCGGTTCGCTTGTTCCCCTGGATGAAAGGGTGACTCTGGCCGATGCCTGCAGTTAGAACGGCCGCGCGCATCGTGATTGATTTGTACAAGAGAGCTCCCTCAAATCGACTGAGGGGCCGGCTCACCGCTCCCAGTAGGAGGGCATCGTCCCGCACGTGGTGGGGTTCACCAGTTTTTTCGCACAGTCGACGGTTCATCTCGACTGCTTCACGTGCAAGTCCTTCTGCGGTGAACCGGTACATTCAAACGGTCAGGCGCTCAGGCGGACCAGAAGTTCCTCCCACCGCTGGCTCTCGCGATCGAAGAACGAGTCAGAAGGTGGCGTTGCTTCTGTACCAACGGCAGCTGAACAGTCAACAGGTGCTTCCTCTAGAGGTAGGGCAGAAAAGTAACGCAACATGTCTTGCAAGCTGATCGACTCTGAGGATCGTTCGGTGTCGTCACACGAACCCCGAGCATTGCGCCAAGGCGACTCGTCGTGTGTTTGGTGACCTAGGCTCATGCCGTTGTCACTCATGTGCTTCTGAACAACTGCACGAACGATGGCTCTATCTTGTTCAGACAGCTCGTCTATGCTCGCTGCCTCTATCCGCGCACCACGTGCGTACTTCATGTCTTTCCGCACCGTTGGGTAGACAGGACCGTTTATCCATGCCTGCGGCTCTTGTACGAACATGGGATAGCCCGTCCAAGCTAAGGACCAACCCTGCACATAGTACAAGAGCTTCTGCGTCTTCATGATGGCAGCACTCTCGTCCAACAGTCTGATCAGCTTCGCTACAGCGAAGATCTTAGAGTCAGCAATCGGAGTGTTTGGGGCGTCAACCGTGACGTTGTGCGAATTTTTCATGGCCGATCACCTTCTTTTCGTTGCTACTACGCAGTATACGGATGGAGTGCGTTACTTAAACGTTACATAAATGCGGCAACGCTGTGGAGTTAATCTGCGGAATCTCACCACTTTGTTACGCTCATCGTTGCGTAACAAAAGCTGGTTTCTTGGGCCTTTAGGCAAAGCAACTCAAAGCGCGATGGCTGCCCGTGTCCTCTTGTTTTTGCGATGAGCGTGCCGCCAGCACGAACTACTTTTTAGCGGGCTTAAGCGTCTTCCACAGCAGTTGGGCGGCCAC
>CAYFOT010000145.1:0-1530 GCA_964344825.1 uncultured Actinomyces sp. | reverse complement strand
TTCTCCTGGGGAAGGTGCCCGAAGAGTGGCGGCCCCTCGTGAACCTGATCGCGGGGACCGGCCTACGCTGGGGTGAGGTGACAGCGCTCGTGCCGGAAGATTTCGATTTGGATTCGCCGCAGCCGGTGGTGAGGGTGACGAAAGCGTGGAAGCGCGGACATAAGGGCGCTTGGAGTGTGGGGCCCCCGAAGACCAAGCATTCGGTGCGGTCGGTGAGCCTGTCGGAGTCTGTAGCCCGCGAAATGAGCGGACTGGTGGACGCTACGGCGCCGGGTGAACTGCTTTTTGTGGGGCCGCGCGGCGGGCGTTTGCAGGGCGAGTGGTTTCATCCGAGGGTGTGGCAGCCAGCCGTGAAAGCGGCGGGGTTGCCTCGGTCGCCGGTGATCCACGATCTGCGGCATACGCACGCATCATGGCTGATCGCTCAGGGTGTGCCGTTGCCTTTTGTGCAGCGCCGATTGGGCCACTCGAGCATCAAAGTCACTAGCGACGTGTATGGGCATATCGCGCCGGATGCGTGGCAGCAGACAGCGGTAGCGACGGAGGCGGCGATGACACTGGCACTACCCGAGATCGAGGATCCGGGTTTGCCTGCTCTGGGCTCTTAGTCCTGCCTGATGTGTGTGGCGTGTGTTTGTGGTGTTGCTGGCATGCTCGGGGTATGGATGATGTGGAGCGTGTGATGGTGGAGGCTGAGATTGCGGAGCTGGAGGATGAACTGGCCGCGCTCCGGGAGTATCTGGAGTTCCTGGATGTCCTCGCGGAGAGCGGAGGGGCGGTATTGTGAGTGGTGCAGTGCTCCCCGCGCAGGCGGGGATGATCCGGTCGGCTTCTTCCAGGTGGCCAGCGGCTCCTGTGCTCCCCGCGCACGGATACCGCGACTGGCTGCGTGTCCGACCCGCGTGCACGACCGACGAGGGCGGGAAGGCACGACCGGGCCTGGTGGAGGAGGGCGAACACCGGTTCCGGCCGCTGTTCGCCCTCAGATCCTGACCGTCCTGGTTCATTCCGCCGTACAACTCATAGGCCGTCGTTGCACTGGTCCCCAGCCACAGGAACAACACCAGTGTGCCGTCCATGTACGCGCCGAAGACCGGGGACTGATCCTCCATCTCATCGTGGACGTCGCGGTAGTACTGCAAGTCGTGCAGCCCGAAATCGGCGCGCTGGGCGGTCTGCTGGTAGATGTCCAGGTACTCCTCGAAATCCTCGGGCGAGGTCAGTTCACGCGTCTCGACCAGGGCCCCGGCCTGTCCAGGTGGCGGCGCTACTTCGAGCGGCTGGACCGCAAGTACCCGATGGGATGGCCGAGTCCTCCGACGGGAAGCTCGCGCCGCAGCAGCCCTAAATCCGAGAGCACCGAAGCGCCCAGAGCATGCCCGAAACACTCCGCGCCACCCGCCCCATCGCTGGCGAGCCGCTACCCACCCCCGGACAAGCCGTCAGCCACACGGCACTCATCGTCCTCCGCTCCCAAACCGTACTCTTCGCGGGAACTTGTCGCTCGGATTCGATCGGTGCTGCGCCGCG
>CAYFOT010000144.1:0-1551 GCA_964344825.1 uncultured Actinomyces sp. | reverse complement strand
TCGCCATGGTTCCGGCGATCTTGAACGCCATTTCTGAGGAGTCAACATCGTGGTACGCGCCGTCAAGCAGCGTAGCCTTGATGCCCACCAGCGGGTAGCCCGCTAGGACACCGGACGCCATTGCGTCCTGCATGCCCTTGTCGACCGACGGGATGTATTCGCGAGGAATACGCCCACCGGTCACCTTATCCTCAAACTCGTAGTCCTTCTCCGCATTCGCTTCCATCGGCTCGATGGCAACGATCACGCGCGCGAACTGGCCGGAACCACCGGTCTGCTTCTTGTGCGTGTATTCCAGCTTCTCAACTGGCTTGCGGATGGTCTCACGGTAGGCAACCATCGGCTTACCGACGTTTGCCTCAACCTTGAACTCACGACGCATACGGTCGACGATGATGTCTAGGTGAAGTTCACCCATACCACCGATGATGGTCTGCCCGGTCTCCGGATCCAGCTCAACAGAGAACGTGGGGTCCTCTTCAGCCAGCTTCTGGATTGCGGTGCCCATCTTCTCCTGGTCGGCCTTCGACTTCGGCTCCACAGCCACGTGAATAACGGGCTTCGGGAACGTCATCGTTTCGAGGACGATCGGCTTGTCAATAGCGCACAGCGTGTCACCAGTGGTGGTGTCCTTCAGACCCACGACCGCGTAAATGTGGCCTGCGTGGGCTTCGGGAACCGCGTTCTCCTTGTTGGAGTGCATCTGGAAGATCTTGCCGATACGTTCCTTCTTGCCCTTCGTGGCATTCAGGACCTGTGAACCGGATTCGACCGTGCCGGAGTACACGCGAACGAAGGTGAGCTTACCGAAGAACGGGTGGGCGGCGATCTTGAAGGCGAGGGCGGAGAACGGCTCGTCCTCGTTTGGCTCGCGAACTTCCGTGTTGCCGTCTTCCTCATGTCCCGGACGGAAGCCTTCCATGGCGCCAACGTCCAGCGGTGAAGGCAGGAAGTCGACGACCGCGTCCAGCACCGGCTGAACACCCTGGTTACGCAGAGCGGTACCGCAGTAAACCGGGAACGCGTCGCCAGTGATCGTCAGGGCGCGCACGCCCTCCTTGATCTGGTCGTTCGTCAGTTCCAGGTTCTCCAGGTATGCGTCCATGAGCTCCTCAGAGCCCTCAGCCGCGGCTTCCATGAGCTTCTCACGGTATTCCTCGGCCTTATCCTGCAGGTCCTCCGGGATCTCCCCTTCAACGACAAGGGCACCCAGTGTTGCATTGCCGTCCTCGTCCTTCGCCGGGAAACGCACGGACTTCATTTCGATGAGGTCAACAACGCCCTCGAAATCATTTTCCGCGCCAATGGGGAGTTCCATGACGATCGGGGTTGCGCCCAGCCGGTCAATGATGGTCTGGACGGAGAAGTAGAAGTCCGCACCCAGCTTGTCCATCTTGTTGATGAAGCAGATGCGCGGCACGTTGTACTTGTCAGCCTGGCGCCACACGGTCTCAGACTGCGGCTCAACACCTTCTTTACCGTCGAATACGGCAACAGCACCGTCGAGGACGCGCAGCGAGCGCTCAACCTCAACCGTGAAGTCAACGTGAC
>CAYFOT010000143.1:0-1556 GCA_964344825.1 uncultured Actinomyces sp. | reverse complement strand
GTTCGCGGGAGTTGTCCAGGTAGTACTTGTTGACCTCGTCGATTTGCTCCACGAACTTCTTGCCCTTTACGACCATGGAGATTTCCATGTTGAGGTTGAAGGAGCGCTCGTCCATGTTGGAAGAGCCGATCACCACGACCTCGTCGTCGATGGTGAAGTGCTTGGAGTGCAGGATGTACGGCGGCTTGAACATGTTGATGCGCACGCCCGCGTTCAAAAGTTCCTCGTAGTAGGACCGTTGCGCGTGGTAGACCAAGGCTTGGTCGCCGGCCTCGGACACGAACAGTTCGACGTCGACGCCGCGCGCCGTGGCCGCCCGCAACGCGTTCATGATGGCCGCATCCGGGACGAAATAGGGGCTGGTAATGCTGATGCGCTTCTGGGCGGCGTAGAGCAGCGCGATGAAAACCTGCAGATTATTCTCATCTCCGTAGCCGGGGCCACTGGGGACGATCTGGCAGTAGAGGTCACCACTCGGCTCCGGCAGAGAGAGCGACTCCAGCACCTTCCCCGACAAGTTTTCCCCGGTCTCCATGTACCAGTCGCCCTGGAAGATGACTTCCAGTTCGAGGACGGCCGGCCCCTCCAGCCGCACCACAATGTCGCGCCAGTGGAGGCCACGCTTGATATTGGACTTCTTGTTGTAAGTCGAGTCGACCATGTTTTGGGAGCCCATAAACCCGACCTCGCCATCCACCACCAGAAGCTTACGGTGATTGCGCAGGTCGGGGCGCTGATACTGGCCCCGCCACGGCCGCACCGGCAGCATGTAGGCCCAAGCCGTTGTGATGGCATTGAGGCTCTTGAGGGTTTTCTTGCGGTTCGGGTTCATGACGGACGTGATGTGGTCCAGCAGCACCCGCACCTCCACCCCGCGTTCCTTCGCGCGCTTCATCGCCTGGAAGACCACGTCTGTCGTGTCGTCGTGTTGGAGGGCGTAGAACTCCACGTGAACATACGTTTCGGCCTGGTCGATTGCCGCCGCCATGTCCGCGAAGGATTGCTCGTAGTCGATGCACACGGAGGCCGAGTTCCCCGACAGGAGCGGCAACGCGCCCAGCGACTGCCCCAGTGTCACCGCGCCCATGAGCCCCGGGGTGTCAGCCAGGTCGACCTCCTGCTGTCCTTTGATCTCAATCTTCGCCAGTTCCGCGATGGTGTCGTTGATGGCTTCCTGTTTGGCCGCCCTGGATTTCGGTAGGTTTCGGCTGCCGATGATCGCGAAGAGGATGGCGGCGGGGATCGGGAGGAAGAAGATCGCCATCAGCCAAGCGAGGGCGGACGTCGGTTTCCGGTTACGCGGCACGACGAACAGGGCGCCAATTCGGATGATCCAATCGAGGACGACGGTGGCGAGGACGAACCAGCCGGGCTCGGTGAAGGAGAAAACCGATGGGTCTGCCGCGGCGGCAATCACTGGAGCCAGCGGAGCCAGCGAGGTGTCCGCAGCGAGGGCCAATGCCGTGCTTGCGGCGGGGGCCAAGAGGGGCATGGTTCTCCGATCTGGTGGGTTACGTCGTGTGGCTCCGTTGTCGCCGTTTCGTTGGGTGGTCGCT
>CAYFOT010000142.1:0-1559 GCA_964344825.1 uncultured Actinomyces sp. | reverse complement strand
GGCGAGGGCGGCCATTCCCGCGACCGCCCTCGTCCCCATCCTCGACTGGACCCGTGCCTGGACCCCTGACCCGCCCCTCGACTGGCCCCGTTGGTTGGGACGTGCCTGGACCCGCTGGTTGGCGCGCGTGCCGACGTGTCCCTGCTCCTGCGCGGGTTCCTGTGCGGGATTGTGCCCCGGTTCCTGCGTTGGCTTCTGCTTGCGCATGCGGTCCACCTTCCGTCCAAATGTGCATTGCTAACTGTCCCCCAGCGTACGCTTACTGATAATCATTATCAATATTGGCGTGTGTTGGATGTGCAACCTGCTGTGCGTCCGCGACCGAATCGGCGGAACGACGATGACGACAGTGGCGACAACGAAGACACCGGTTCCGCGGCCGACATAGCTGCCACAGACACGCATACCCCGGAGCAGCGACGCGATTCAGGCAGTCGCGATGGACAGCATGGGGCGCATAGGCTCGTTGGGTTCCACTTCCCGTGTTTTTGACGCGAATCAGAGAAGGGCTATCTCGGTCAGGGACCAAGGTTGCGTCATTCCCGGATGCACGGTGCCGCCCGCGTGGTGCGAAATCCACCATGTAAAGCCACATGCGGCGGGCGGTCCCACCCATACCGACAACGGCGTGCTTTTATGCGGATTCCACCATCGAACTATCGACGACGGTGGGTGGACCGTGACAATGCGGAAGGGAGTCCCGAAGGTAGAACCGCCCCCGTGGCTGGCGCGACTGAACGCGCAAGACCAAGAAGTCGGCACGCTGTGGGGCACGCCGGTGGAGGGGAAGCCAAACGGGCCACCGTGAGAGATGTAAATGTCGCTGTCGCGATGAGGGGAACCAGTCTGCTTAGTGATGGACACGCATGTTACTGCTGGAGTGCATGCCCCATTTCCCGATCATCTTTTCCACTTTCCCACATGGTTGACTGCAGGAGTGGCACGTTTCCGGTTCCAGGTTGAGCTCGACAATAGATTGAGGAGCGGTCGCGGGAGTCCGCTGTGCTGAATCACGGATTTGGTCTCAAACTCGACTGGTGGCAACGCAAGTTAGGCGACCTCCCCGGGGGACCGGTGCAGTCACATGGTGGACAGTCTAAGGGGCGCGGACGCATCACCAGACAGGGTCTATTTTCGCTTGCGGACGCCGCGGTAGAGGATGAAACCGGGGAAGGTGCCCTACGGTTACTGTGGCCGACTTTGCTCTGGGGAACCGGGGATAGCAACCGAGGCAACCGGCAGCGGATCAGATCTGTTTCCGCGGACCCGGAAGGGGATGCGCGGCGCTTGCGGGATGCCGCCAGGCGAAGTCGAGAGAGCGCAAAAGAAGCATTCGAGGCAGGCGCCTAGAGGGTACAGCCCAAGCGAGGGCGAAGGGTCGTGAGAAACACCACTGGTGATTGGTCCAAACCGTCAGCGACTCGTCCTATAACCACCAGAACGGCCTCGACTCTAGTACGAAGTCAGGGCCGTTCTGGTCGCTATGGCGACGGTTGGCCGCGTTGGCCTAACGCCGCCTAGAAGTCCCAGTCGTCGTCCTCCGTCTCCACGATCTCCCC
>CAYFOT010000141.1:0-1588 GCA_964344825.1 uncultured Actinomyces sp. | reverse complement strand
GTGAAATCTCTGGTAATAAGAGATTTAATAGCCTATTAGCAGAGATGAAAAAGCCGCAAGCGTAAATCTCATTATGCCCTTGACCTTTATCAAAAATGAGAATATAATTACGTTCAAGAAAGGTGGTGCAGACAATGGAACTAATGAAGGTACTCTCTAATCCAGTAAGGATGCAGGTAATGCAATATCTGCAAGCACACGGCGAAGCAACGACAAAGCAGATTTCCGAAGTAATCACAGATGTTCCTGCCCCTACACTGTATCGGCATATCAACACTCTATTAAAAGAAGAAGTCCTGTTTGTAAAAGAGGAACGAAAAGTACGGGGGAGCTTGGAACGGTTGCTTGCAATCAATGTAGAAAAAATGGCAAAGACCGTCAACAGCAACATATCAGAAACGGCGTACCAGTTTTTGATGGAGCTTTTTATGAAATTCCAGAGGTATGGCAGCAAAGCAGAAGCCGACCCGCAAAAAGACCGTCTTAGTTTGAGGACTTGCGTTTTTACACTCACGGATAGCAGCTTTGACAGCTTCATGCAGGAAATCGGGGCAGTCATAGAAAAATATCAGAAAGCGGAAGATAATGGGAAGCTACGAAGCATTTCCTTTATTTCAGCTCCTATCGAGGAAGAAGGACAATAAGTATGGCTATGAAAGAAAAGAAAGTAACAATAAAAGGAAACGTATCTATTGGGGCAACCGTTTCCTATCCCGATGACGGCGGGAAATATCCTGCTATCGTCTTGATTATGGGTACGGGAAAGACTGACCGTGACGGGAATGAAAAAGGCTTCAGAACAGACCTTTACAAAAACTTTGCAGAAATGTTTGCAGAGTATGGCTTTGTGAGTGTCCGATACGATAAGCGTGGAACTTACCAAACAGAAGGAAACTATAATACGGCGGGACTTAGCGACCTTATAGACGATGCTATTTCTGTAATTCAATACACGAAGTCGCTGCCCTATGTAGATGAAACAAGAGTAATTGTCTGCGGTCACAGCGAGGGAGCTATGATAGCCACCTTACTTTCATCGAAAGAGGATACGGCAGGACTTTTGCTTTTTGGCGGCGCGGCGACCTGCATGAAAGATGCCCTGCTCTACCAGAATTATCTTGCGGCAGAGGAATTTGCAAAGAAAAAGGGGCTGCTTGGTATGCTCCTTAGAAGCCAGACATCGCAGGAAAAGACGGATGCCAAAGTTGACGCTATGTTCCAGAAATGTGTTTCTGCAAAAAAGGACAGGGTATTTTTCGGCGGTGCAATACTTAATGCCAAATGGGTAAAAGAACACGCTTCTTACCGTTCAGAAGATTATGTTGCACTTTTGGAGCAATACGGTAAGCCGATTTTAGCAGTTACGGGAACAGCAGACATCTCAACTGATTATAGGCGGCTTTCTGCCCTGCATGACATACCGCTTGCGGAAAGCTATACACCTTATAATGTAAACCATATCCTGCGTGAAATAGATGATAACAATAGCGTGATGACTGTCAAAAAACAGTACGGGCGTTTGACGGCACAGCCTGTTCATTCTGATACAGAACAGTATATAAAGAAATGGCTTAGCCAGTTTCAGATA
>CAYFOT010000140.1:0-1620 GCA_964344825.1 uncultured Actinomyces sp. | reverse complement strand
ACCGCAATTTCGACGGGGCGAGGGCGGTACCGATCGCCCTCGTTCCCCACCATCAGCGCCGCCACATACACGGGGCCGTGCGCGGCCGCTGCGGAAGCGGAGTTCAGGAAGCGGCGGACCCGAATGTCGGTCTTCAAGTCACGCGGCAGAACGTCGCGTTTCAGGACGAGGCCGTCCAAACTGGTGCACCGGCTGAGTGCCACGTAAAGTTGCCCGTTCGCGAACGTGCCGCCGGTCAGGTCGACGACCACGTTGTCCAGCGTCTGCCCTTGACTCTTGTGGATGGTGATGGCCCACGCCAGTTTCATCGGCAACTGCGTGAAACTGCCGACGACTTGGTGTTGCAGCGACCCGCCCTCCACAATGGGACGCGTAATCTCCCACGTGTGCGTCCGCACATCCACCAGCCGCCCGTCGCGCAGGCGCACTTTGATGACGGGCCCGTCCTCGTCCCTACTGATGTCCTCCACCCGCCCGATGCTGCCGTTCACCCACCTGTCTCCGGAGTCATTGTTGAGCAGCATGACCTGGGCACCCACCGCGAGGCGTAGTTTCTGAGCCACCGGCTTCTCAAACCCGTCCGGATCACCCTTTACGGTCGCCAAGAACTCCTGCGGCACGCTATCCAGCCGCTCCAGCATCCGATTATTGCGCGCATCGGCAATGCGGTTAGTCGTGGCCAGGGTCAGCCAAAACTCATCCAAATCCGGTTCGAAGTCGGGGTTCGTGCGAGTGTTGAGCTCCGTACGCGCCCCATCCAGCATGGCCCCTTCCCTCACGTCATTCAGGAGGGTCACCAACCGGTTGTCCCCGATCTGGCGGAACACGGTGGACAGTTCAATGGTCGGGAAATCCTCATCCTGAAAATGGTCAGCGGAGAAGAAATAGGGCGTCCCGAACCGTTGCTCTATAAACGCGCGTTCGACTTCCGTAACGACCGGCGGCAGTTGGTAGAGGTCCCCGACAAGGACCAGCTGCACCCCACCGAAAGGAGTCCCCGGACGTGGCCCATACAGTTCGAGGGCGGCCACCATCGCATCAAACGTATCCGCCCTCACCATAGAAACTTCATCGACAATCAGGGTCTCCAAGGATGCCAACGTGTCGATGAAACGGCGTGGATAGTAGCGGGGTCCGCGTACATGCTCCTCATTGACGTTTGGTGGGAATGAGAACAGGCGATGAATCGTGTATCCGTCCACGTTCAGGGCAGCGATGCCGGTGGGCGCGACCGTTATGGTGCGCCGATCCGTGTTTTCAACGTAAAGGCGGACAAGGGTGGACTTCCCCGTTCCGGCTTTCCCCGTCAGGAAGACGTTGGCCCCTGCGCTGAGGAGGGCGAGGGCGTCCGTGAACTCAGTTGTCAGGGTCAGTCCGCGGGCCGCGGCAGCAGCACCGAAGGCACGACGCTGCGACGCGGCGCCGGTGTCACGCTCGCGCTTCTTCACGCTACCCTCCTTCCTCCCCCAGTCCGGTAACCCAGACTACATAGTTGGTCCGACATTAGCGTGCTTGCACTCTGGCAGACTTGTCTCGGAGAGGAATAACAATGAGCAACGCCCTCGAAGAAATCACCCAATTGGTCCTCAGTTTCGACAAGGGTCATATCGCCATGGAAGA
>CAYFOT010000139.1:0-1674 GCA_964344825.1 uncultured Actinomyces sp. | reverse complement strand
CAGGAAAGCGAGCATCGGCGTTTAGTAAGCTCCACACCAATGAGCCGCAATGACGGGTGGAAAGAGGGCGTGTTGTCAGACGAACAGCAAACGGGGCAAAAAGAAGACCTTCCGAAGGCTGGTGTTGTCGCCGATGCGTTAGAGGCTCCGGTTGGGTCTAGGGCGCGTATCCGGGTGGCCTCGCTGGGGGATGTTGACGACCTCGACCAAGTCTTCGCCAACTTCGCGGACCCGAAACAGCGGTGGCGTCGCCTTACGGCGGAGGTGGCGGGTACCTTTTTCTTGGTGCTCGCGGCCGCGGGTGGACCGATGATGGCGGCTGCGATTCCGGGCTCGGTCGGCCATGTCGCCGCCGTAGCCGCGCCCGGAATGATGGTCATGGCGGTCATTATGGCGTTCGGCAAAGTGTCCGGCGCACACCTGAACCCCTCGGTAAGTTTCGCCTTTGCGTTGCGAGGCGACTTTCCCTGGAGCCGTGTCCCCTCCTACATCGTCGCGCAGCTCCTAGGTGCCACGGCTGCAGGGCTCCTCCTGCAAGCCGTTGTGAAGACGTCCGCCCGCAACGGTTCCACTTACCCCGCAGCCGGGTATTCTGACGTTTCGGCGTTCCTGATGGAGCTGATCCTCACGTTCGGTTTGGTCACCGTCATCTTGGGAACGGCATCAGGCGCGCAAAGCATCGGGGTGATCGGCGCGGTGGGCGTGGGGGCCTACATCGCCCTCGCCGGAATGTGGGGGAGTCCCATTTCCGGCGCGTCTATGAATCCCGCCCGAACGTTCGGGCCCAACCTGGCCTCCTTGGACTTCACTGCGTACTGGGCGTACGTCGCGGGGCCCTTCATCGGGGCGGCGCTTGCGGTTGCGCTGGGGTACGTGCTGCGAGGGCCCGGCGGCGGATGGTACGGGTCGCTGGCGGCCCAGGGGGACGAGGGCGTGATGGCCGCCCGCCACCATGGCCCACCTGCGCAGGTGACCAGGGAGGCGACTAAGGCGTCCTCGCCCGGGTCGTCCTCGCGCACTCCGAAAGGCGGGGCTGGGTCGCCCTCGCACACTCCGAAAGACGGGGCTGGGTCGTCCTCGCGCACTCCGAAAGACGGGGCTGGGTCGCCCTCGCGCTCGCGAACTCCGAAAGATGGCGCGGGGTCGTCCTCGCCCTCTCCCCGGTGAAACCGAGCGGTACTGTGCGCAGCTTCACCGCTCACTGTTTTCTGCTCGGCGGGTAAGCCTGCTAGTCTGAGCGAAGCCGAAGACCGTAGGTGCGTTGGCGGGGAAACCCGGCAGCCTGAAATTACCAACGTAGGTGTACAAAACGAGCAGCGGAGGAATCCGCCCAGTTTCTGGATCTTGCCCGGTACGTGCCCTACGTGCCGGGATTTTTTACGTCTTCTGCAAACCGTGTGGTTATAGATGAATGTCAGGAGGTGGAAGATGGCGAAAAAGGATAGAGACGCCGTAGTAGTTGAGCTAACGGAAAAGTTCCGCGATTCCGGAGCAGTCCTACTGACCGAATACCGTGGTCTAAGCGTGGGACAGATGAAGGACCTACGTCGTGCGCTGGGCCAGGGCGTTGAGTATCGCGTTGTCAAGAACACCCTTGCAACTCTGGCTGCCAAGAAGGTTGGATTCGATTTCCTCGAGGAAGATCTGGTTGGCCCGACCGCTATTGCTTTCGTA
>CAYFOT010000138.1:0-1680 GCA_964344825.1 uncultured Actinomyces sp. | reverse complement strand
TGTTCTTCGGGCATCCGCCGGTTGAACGAGCGCAGCCCGGCCTCTAGATGAGCAAGCGGAATGTGCATCTTCGCGGCACACACGGCGGCCGCCAGCGTTGAGTTCGTGTCGCCATAAACCAGCACCCAATCAGGGTCGTATTTCGCGTAGACATCGTCGAGGGCGCCCATCATCGCACCGGTCTGCTTCCCGTGAGAGCCGGAGCCGACCCCCAGATGCTCTTGAGGTGCGGAGATGCCAAGGTCATCGAAGAAGACATCGGAAAGCATCGGGTCGTAGTGCTGTCCCGTATGGACGATAACGTGGTCGATGCCCCGCTTCTTGAACTCCTTGTCAATAGGAGCCAACTTGACGAACTGGGGGCGCGCCCCGACAACTGAAATAACTCGCATGTGCCCAGTCTAAACAGTGCATCTGTGAACTTGGACTGGCTTTCGCTGCGTGCTGGGGGAGCGCAACTAGACTTGAATCAGTTCGAAAGCCTGCCTAGTCCTAAGGGAAGACACAGTATGCGCGTTGCGGTTGTTGGTTTGGGGAAGATTGGTTTGCCGTTGGCGGTTCAGTTCGCTGATGCGGGTGCGTCTGTTGTGGGTGTTGATGTTAATCCGGCCACTGTGGATTTGGTGAATGAGGGCGTGGAGCCGTTCCCGGGTGAAGCGCATTTGCAGGAGAAGCTTTCCCAGTTGGTTCCGGCTGGGCGTCTTGAGGCGACCACTGATTATGCGGCTGCGATTCCGGGTGCGGATGTGGTTGTGGTTGTGGTTCCTTTGTTTGTCAATGATGAGACGTGGGAGCCTGATTTTGGGTGGATGGATTCTGCTACGAGGTCGTTTGCCCCATATTTGAAGCCGGGCGTGTTGGTGTCGTATGAGACGACGTTGCCGGTTGGGACGACGCGGGGTCGGTGGAAGCCGTTGATTGAGGAGCTCTCCGGGATGGTTGAGGGCGAAGATTTTGATTTGGTGTTTTCCCCGGAGCGGGTGTTGACGGGGCGCGTGTTTGAGGATTTGCGGAAGTACCCGAAACTGGTTGGTGGCCTGTCTGATCGTGGCACCAAGGCTGGTATTGACTTTTATGAGGCGGTGTTGGACTTTGATGACCGCCCTGACTTGGCCCGTGCTAATGGTGTGTGGGATATGGGTAATGCTGAGGCCGCGGAGATGGCGAAGTTAGCGGAGACCACGTATCGGGATGTGAATATTGGGTTGGCGAACCAGTTCGCGGTGTATGCCGATAAAGAGGGTATTGATGTGAACCGGGTGATTGATGCTTGTAACTCTCAACCGTATTCGCATATTCACCGCCCGGGTATCGCGGTTGGGGGCCACTGCATCCCGGTGTATCCAAGGCTTTACTTGTCGACTGACCCTGAGGCGTCTGTGGTTCGTACCGCACGGCAGTTCAATGCGGGTATGCCCGCCTATGTGGTTTCCCGCATCCAAGACACGATGGGGTCCCTGGAGGACGTTGACGTAGTCGTGTTGGGTGCCTCCTACAGGGGTGGCGTGAAGGAGACCGCGTTCTCTGGCGTGTTTGAAACGGTGAACCAGTTGCGTGAGGCTGGAGCCAACGTCAAAGTGCATGACCCGATGTACACGGGTGAGGAACTAGAAGCGTTCGGGTGGGATCCCTACACGCTGGGTGAACCCGTGACGGTTGCCGTGTTGCAGGCTGATCACA
>CAYFOT010000137.1:0-1684 GCA_964344825.1 uncultured Actinomyces sp. | reverse complement strand
GAGGACGAACTAGGCTGGCCCCCGGCATCAAAGTTCTTCGACTTCCTCAGGTGAACGATTCTCTCGTGAGTTTGGCCCCGAGGAACGCGCCCGTCATCGTCTGGTTCCGCGACGACCTGCGCACAGCCGACAACCCCGCACTATACGCCGCGTTCACGCACAATCAGCCAGTCATAGCGCTTTACATTCTGGACGAGGACTCCCCCGGCATCCGCCCACTCGGAGCCGCCGCGAAATGGTGGTTGCACCACAGTTTGACCGCGCTCCGCTCCGACCTAGAGAAACTCAACGTCAATCTGATCCTGCGGCGCGGGCCCGCGGCGGAGGAGCTGTGGCAAGTCCTCGCAGAGACCGGGGCGAACGCAGTCCTGTGGAATCGCCGCTACGGCGGTGCGGAGCGCACGTTGGATGCCCAACTCAAGAAGGAACTGGTGGGTGCGGGTTTAGAGGCGGAGAGCTTTGCTGCGAACCTACTTTTTGAACCCTGGGTGATCAAAACTAAAAAGGGTGTGCCCTACAGTGTTTTCACCCCATTCTGGCGCGCCTGCACTTCGGGACCGCCCCCGCGCTTCCCGCTGCCGCCGCCCGCGCCCGCGCCCGCGTCGGCGTCCGCGTCCGCGCCCGCCTCCACGTTGACTGTCAGCGACTTGCGGCTGCTTCCAACAAGTCCGGACTGGGCCGGGGGCTTGCGCGCAACTTGGGAACCGGGGGAACGCGGCGCCCAAAACGCCCTCGACCTCTTCCTCAAGGAGCGCCTCCACACCTACCGAGAGGACCGGAACGTGCCCGCGAAGCCGGGCACCTCTAGCCTTTCGCCGCACCTGAGATGGGGCGAAATCAGTCCCTACCAGGTCTGGCACGCGACCATGGAGGCGCAACGGTCCCACCCAGAACTGGAGGAGGACGCACGCGTTTTCCTTTCAGAGATCGGCTGGAGGGAGTTCGCTTGGCACACGCTGTTTCACTTTCCCGCCCTCGCCACCCAGAATTGGCGCGCCGACTTCAGCAACGACCTCTGGGGCCCGCCAAATGAGGATTATCTTCGTGCTTGGCGAGCCGGGCGAACCGGCTTTGGGCTGGTGGATGCGGGTATGCGTCAACTCTGGCGCGTGGGGTGGATGCACAATCGGGTGCGCATGGTGGCGGCCTCGTTCCTTACTAAGAACCTCCTCGTCGACTGGCGCGTTGGTGAGGAGTGGTTCTGGGACACGCTGGTAGACGCCGATTTGGCGAGCAACCCTTTCAACTGGCAGTGGGTTGCGGGGACGGGCGCGGACGCCGCGCCATACTACCGGATCTTCAATCCTGAACTTCAGGCCAAGAAATTCGACCCCCAGGAAATATACGTACGCGCCAACGTTGCGGAATGGGGTACGCCCACCTACCCACAACCGGTTGTCGACTTGAAGACTTCGCGCGAGGCCGCCCTCGCCTTCTACCAAGAAGCCAAAGTATGACGAGGGCGTAGGGCGGGGGCCATGGGGCGGAGGGCGGAGGGCAGGTCTGGGTCGGGTTGGGTTCCTCGTTCGCGTCGGGGTATTTTCCCCGTTGGTATCGCGCGGTGATGGAGAAGCCGCAGGTCACAGGTTGTTACTCTCCCGCGTCGCGCCGTCGACGTAGCGATGCGCCCTTAGATACGCGATGTCGGTCCAGATACGCGATGTCGGTCCAGATACGCGATGTC
>CAYFOT010000136.1:0-1694 GCA_964344825.1 uncultured Actinomyces sp. | reverse complement strand
GCATCGACAGCACCTGCGGGTACTTACTGACTTCCTCCACGCCCTCATAACTGCCGATGGTGCTGGGCATCATGAGGGTCGAATTGTTAAAGCCATACGCTTGACCCTCAGGATCAACCTTGGAAGCCAACTGTGGCTCCCCCATGCTCCCTGTCAGCGCGTATGTAATCATCATTTCGAGCGGGTTGAAGCCGGAGACCTCTTCGAGGATCCGGTACTCCTGGGTGGGCGTAAGTCGGAACCCAATGTCGTAGGTTCTGATCGTTCCGTCGTCCACCAGCCCCTGCATGAACATGGTGCCGTTCTTGACCCCTGCATCTTGCAGCATCGCTTTGACCCGGGGGGCAACTTCCGCCAGGTACTTGGGAGTGAGGTAGCTGGGTGAGGTGTAGGCATTAGGCAGCCTGTGCGCCCCGTCTGCGAACGTAAGCATGTGGCGGTTTGCGACCATGGCGACGTAGTAGTCGCCATCCTGGAAAACCCAGTGAACAGTGGCCTCATCTCCGGGCAGATAGCGCTCAATCAGGAGGTCACCCGTCCACGAATAGTCCAGAGCGACCTGTATTCCCTGCTCTAGCTCTTCCTGGTCTGCACAGATGGAAATGCCCCGGGAGCCGCTACCGTCCGCGGGTTTAACAATGACAGGGAATTCTGCGAGGGGGATTTCCCCCGCTTGGGCCTGCTCCAAGGTGTAGCCCTGGACAGTGGGGACACCATGCTTCTCCATGAGGGGCTTGTACGCTGTCTTATCCGTAAAGACCCGAAGCTGGTCCTCAGTTGCGTAGTGAGGTAGTCCCGCTTTCTCACAGATCTGCGCGTAGGTGGGCAGCCAACGATCCGAGAACCCCGTGACCACACCGTCTATCTGCTCATCCTTGATAAGCTGGACGACGGCATCAATATCACTAGTGCTTACATCTCTGTACTCATCCGCGTAGAGCTTGGCGGGGGACGCTTCTGGGTCGTTGTAGTCCGTCACTATGACGTGGACACCCATGCTCTGAGCTTGTTCGACAATCTCTATTGCTTTACGGGACCCGTCAAGGACCAACAGCTTCTTGCCCGCTAGGTTTGGCGGGGTTTGTTCCGAGCTATTCATTCGCTGTCATCCTCAGCAGTTTGTGCGTCTGGGATTAGGCCGTGTCTGCGCAGGACCCGATCTAATGCCCACATCGGAATGTTGTCTGTCGTGACCACTTGACCGTCTGCTCCATACCCAAGGAAGGATCCGCGGGCTGAGGCAGCCCGCTTCTTGCTTTGCTCCCTGTCCAGTGCGTTCTGGATGGTGCGCCAGATGAGCTTTAGGTCTGTCTTTAGTGATACGTTCGAGACGTACCAGACATCATTTTCAAACTGATCGTTGTAGTCTGCAGCTCGGCCCAGCGGTTCGGGAGTTGGACACTCTAGCCCCGGCTTCGCAGCTAGGCGTTGACTGTGTCTGCGGCTGAAACGGTCGCGGTACTCCGGGACCAGTGGTCGTGGTCCGATGATAGACATATCGCCCTTGAGGATGCTCCAAAAGTTGAGGAGCTCATCGGCGGACGTGCGGCGGAGGACACGCCCGAGCTTGGTCACGCGGTGCTCACCTAGCAATGGCCGGCCGTGCTCGTCAAAGCCATCTCGCATGGTCCTCAACTTAACCATCTCAAATGGTCGACCGTTCTTCCCTAAGCGTTTCTGACGAAAGACGACCG
>CAYFOT010000135.1:0-1723 GCA_964344825.1 uncultured Actinomyces sp. | reverse complement strand
TTGCGGAATCCGAGGGCGATGCCGCGGAGGTGTTCAAGTCGGCCGTTAATCGCTTATGCCGTTGTTTGGGTTATGCCGATGTTGGTTGTGTTTGTGCTGGTGGCTGTTGGTTTGGGTGTGGGGGTTGTCGGCATAATATTTCGGTGAGATTCTTCTTTTCTCTGTGTTGGGGATAAGGAGGGGATCATGGGTGATCCTGATTGCTGTATCGATGGTGACCTGCGGTGGCTGGGTGTTCGTTTCTCGCGTGGTGGCGGGCCGTTGGCGGAGGTTTTGCCGGGTCTAATCGCTTGGTTGAAAGAGGACGGGTATGCGGTGACAACGAGCCGCAATATTGTGCGGGCAGCTTTGCGTTTGGGTGAGTGGATGGCCGCTGCTCACTTGTCGTTGGGGGATTTGGATGCGGGAGTGATCACCCGTTTGGTTGAGCGGGATAACGCGAGGTTTCCTTCTCACCGGATTTCGAATGAGTCCTTATCCGCGGTGGTGCGTTTTTTCGTGTCGGCTGGGTTGATTGAAGAGCCTGAGGAGTGCCGCGGTTCATTGTCGGTTGCCGATCGTGTTTTGCAACAATGGTGTGCCTCGTTATCTTCCCAGGGTTGCGGGGACAGCTGGCTTTGCAAGGCGCGTGGTTGGGTGGGCCCATTTCTGCGTTCTTTTGAGGATAAGACTGACCGTTTTCGGTGGGAGGAGATAAATGCGGCTGGCGCCAATGAATACGTGAACGGCTTCGGGTTGAAGTACTCAGCTTCTTCTTGCCAGTGCACCACAGCGTTGCTGCGCGGATTCTTGTCTTGGGCTTACGTGGAAGGTTTCACTTCGGAAGATGAGTCCGTGGGGGTGTTGTCGGTCCGTCGTTCTTCTTCTGGTTTACCTCGCGGGGTTCCCCAACAGGACGTGGAAGCCTTGAAAGCTTCGATTGACACCAGTTGTGAGGTGGGCAAAAGAGATTTCGCGATCATTGTTTCCCTTTCACGTCTGGGACTGCGGGTTGGGGAGTTAGCAGCCCTAGAACTGGAAGACATTGACTGGGAGCAATCCCTTTTGACGGTCACTGGGAAAGGCAACCGTATCTTAACGTTGCCTTTACCCGTGGATGTTGGGGAAGCGATCGTGGATTATCTTCGCCACCGCAGCCCTCAAGATGGTCACCGACACGTGTTTTGTCGCATATTGGCACCTCAAGGACCCCTTACAAAGGGTGGTGTAACCGACGTGGTGACTTCGCGTGCGAAAAGCGCTGGCCTGGAAGGGGTTTATGCTCACAGGCTGCGCCACACCGCTGCCACCGAAATTCTCACTCGTGGGGGAAGTCTTGAAGAGGTACGCCAACTTCTAGGGCACACACAACAGGCGACTTCCCTCGCCTATGCGCGAGTTGATGTGGAACCGCTGCGTCCTCTCACTCCCGTTTGGGGGCTTCTCCCATGACCCACACACCTACTAACACAAGCCTGCAAACAGCCGTTGATGACTACCTGGCCCAGCGCAGAGCACGCGGCTACCAATTGAAAGAAGCGGAGCGTCACTTATATCGATTCCTGGAATGGTTGTGGCGGGAAGGAAACCGGTCTTCGTCGTTCACGATCCAAGAGATCTTGGCATGGGTCCACGCTGATAAGGGTGCCGCCACCGAATACAAGGCATTGAAACTTGGGGCTGTGAGAGGTTTCAGTGACTACTGCCAAGGAATAGGCATTGACGCTGAAGTCGTCCCGAAACA
>CAYFOT010000134.1:0-1752 GCA_964344825.1 uncultured Actinomyces sp. | reverse complement strand
GGTCCCGACGTGGAGCTCCTGAAGGAAATGGTCGCGCAGTTCCCGAACACCCCTGTCATTTGTGAGGGTCGCGTGCACACGCCAGCCCAAGCCGCGGAGGTCATCGCGGCGGGTGCTTGGGCGGTTGTGGTCGGGACGGCGATTACGCACCCGACCTCGATCACCACGTTGTTCAAGGACGCGGTGGATCAGGCAGGCTGATTCAGGCCGCGTGCCCGGCGACTAGTCGCCGGCAACTAGTCACTGGGTGCCGCCCGGGGAATCGGGCGCAACCCGACGGGGTCCTTTCGCGCCGTTGTACTCAATAGCCTGGGTACACGGGCGCGAAGGGGCCCCGTCTTGTGTGCCAATCTGTTTTGCGCGCCGGCCTATTTTTCGCACCACCTGTTTTGCGTGCCAATCTGTTCTGCGTGCCAAATGAGCAGGGCGTCTGGAGCAAGTCTGTGCAGGTCAGAGTAGGTTGACCGATCTCTCACTCGCGTGAACATTCCTTCAGCAGTGCGCGCAGCGTGTGCGCGAATTGCTACACCGAACCGTTCTGGTCCAGACACGGTCACCAGATGGACTATCCTAGCGTGGGCCGTGGCGCTGGAGCGCCGCAGCTTTTCGTTTCACCGCCTCGAAGAGGAAGCAAAAACTAAAGTGCAAACAGTACCGACGTCCAATGTGCCCGAAATAGGCCGCACCATTTTCGCCCATAGGGGCGTGCCGTCCAAAGCCCCTGAGAACACGTTCGCCGCTTTCCGGAAGGCCGCGGAAGCCGGTGCTAACTGGATTGAGACAGACGTGGACCTCATCGGCGACGGAACGCCCATCATCATCCACGACACGACCCTGGATCGCACGACCAACAGGTCAGGGATCATTTACGACCTGACAGCCCATGACTTGGACTCCATCGATGCCGGTGCGTGGTTCGGCCCCGAATACGCGGGGGAGAGGCTCCCAACATTGGCGCAGTTCATTGACTTCCTCAATGAGAATTCTCTTAACGCCAACATTGAGATAAAGCAGAATGAGCAGGGCGCAGCACGCACCGAACAGCTGGTACGCACAGTCGCATCCGAGCTGTCCCGGCTCAACCCCGACCTCCAGGTCATTGTCTCTTCCTTTTCCCAGCCGCTTCTCATGAAGTTCCATGAGGTAGCCCCGCAGTATGCCATCGGTGTCCTGTACGAAACCGCCGCACTTTACGACGACTGGTTGTCTGTCTTGGAACTGTGCGGTGCCACATACATCCACCTAGAAGACGTGGCACTCACCCAATCGCGTGTCCGCGCACTGTCGGAAGTCGGGTACGGGGTCAACGTGTGGACCGTAAACGACGTCGATCGCGCGAACCAGCTCTTCAACTGGGGTTGCACGGGCGTATTTACCGATGTCGCCGACGAAATGCAGCACCTGCGCTGACGCAGTACCGTCCTTGCTTCAACTCACCTAACCAATAAGAAATAGAGAAAATGGAAGCAACAAAGAAGAAGAAACTCCAGCTGCCCCGTACTTGCGTGGATCAAAGCTGGCACCTTTCCTGGCCGTAGTGATGTCTGGGCAGATAATCTACTTTGCATTTCAGGCCTTCAAGGGTTCTCTGATGCTTCCTCTTCAGGAGATGCTGGGAATTTCGCAAACCCAGTACGGCATCCTGATGGGATACATCGGTATCGCGATGTTCTTCTATGTTCCCGCCGGGTGGGTGAACAACCGGTTCCGCGTCCGCAGCATTCTCTTCTGGTCGCTGGCATTCCGGTTTGT
>CAYFOT010000133.1:0-1798 GCA_964344825.1 uncultured Actinomyces sp. | reverse complement strand
GTTTCAGTGACTACTGCCAAGGAATAGGCATTGACGCTGAAGTCGTCCCGAAACAGTTGGCTCTGGGCACTGGCTTCAGGCGTTTGCCTCACATTTACACGCAAGAAGAAGTTGATGCCCTCATCAGCGCTTGTCCCACAGTGTTCCACCGGCACCCTTTCGTCGCTGAGACCATGACGACCCTGATAAGACTGTTATGCGCAACCGGCATCCGACTCAGCGAAGCCCTTAAAATCGGTGCCAGCGACATCGATACCAACGCGAACGCGCTGCTGGTCAAAGCCAGTAAGAACGGGGCTGACCACCTCATCCCGATCCACCCCACCACTACTGAAGCGCTCGTCGCCTACGCAAACCACCCCGAGCGGGCCCGACTGGACCTGCAAGTGGGGGACCTGCTATTCATCTCGATACGGAACCGGCCCCACAAGCCCGTGAATATGCAAGGCAACTACGCCAAACTACGCGATGCCTGCGGGATTCCCTGGGAGGGCTTCCTTCCAAGACTCCACGATTTCCGGCACACCTTCGCCACCCGCCAAATGATCAGGGCCTACACCCTTGAGGGCGGCTGCCCGGACAACACTTTGGCTCTCCTAGCGAACTGGCTGGGTCACACGAACCCAGCCCACACCTACTGGTACACCCAAAACATCCCTGAACTACTCGCCCTGGCCGTAAATAGACGAGATCAGAAACCTGCGCTAGGACCACGAAAATGACCTACCTGACCACTGTTTTACAGGCGTTCTTCACCGACTACGCACACACCCAAAGGTCCTTATCTCCGAACACGATCACGTCGTACCGCGATACGTGGAAAATCTTCATCAAACACTCAGCCGCTACCACCCACCAAGGTGCCGACCGTCTCCTACTTGAACACATCACCCGCGACGTGATCACCGGTTTCCTTTACTACCTAGAACACGAGCGCGGCAATGCCCCTGCCACTCGCAATCAACGCCTAACCGCTATCCGCGCGGTCATGGCACATGCCCTGCCCGACTACCCCGAACACGCCGATCACATCCGCCAAATCCTAGCGATCCCCCAAGCCAAGACCCCTAAACAACGGTTGCACCACCTAACTGAGCCGGCAACAAAAGCCCTTTTGGAAGCCCCCAACACCACCACGTGGGTGGGACGCAGAGACCAAGCCCTCCTCACCCTGGCCATAAGCACCGGATTACGCATCAGCGAGATCATCAGCCTCACCACCAAAAGTGTTCACCTCACCGACGCTGCGAACGTCGAATGCGAAGGGAAAGGGCGTAAACACCGCGCCACCCCCATCGACCCGAAAACAACCATCCTCATGCGCGAGTACCTAAAAGAAAGACACACGCGCCCCGGGACCGCGTTATTCCCCGGCCCAAAAGGGAAACCCCTATCCAGAGACGCAATAGAAAGCCGTCTGCGCACCCACCTGAAAACCGCCCAGGAACACTCCCCAACACTGCCCGGCAAGCACATCACTTTTCACTGCCTGCGACACACCTGCGCAATGAACCTCCTCAACGCCGGAGTCGACATCACCGTCATCGCCCTATGGCTAGGCCACGAACAAACCACCACCACCGACATTTACCTGCACCAAAGCATGAAAACCAAATACGAAGCTATGGAACGAACCAGGCCACCAAACACAAAACCCGGCACCTACAAACCCGACCCCGACATCCTCACCTGGCTCAACGCCCTCTAGTCTTATGCCGACAACCCCCACACCCAAACCAACAGCCACCAGCACAAACACAACCAACATCGGCATAACCCAAACAACGGCATAAGCCAT
>CAYFOT010000132.1:0-1804 GCA_964344825.1 uncultured Actinomyces sp. | reverse complement strand
CCCCCACTAGACTTTTCTGCCCCGCGTGTCCCCGCCCTCGCCCGACTTTCCACATGAAATCAGGAGTTCCCATGCTGACCGATGACCAGTTGACGAAGATCGCAGATGACTTGGCGAACGCCGAGGCATCGCGTTCCATGATTCCCCTCCTCACCGCGCAGTACCCCGACATGGTTGTTGAGGACTCGTACGCGGTCCAGGGCAAGTGGGTGGAGCGTGGCATTGCGGACGGGCGCCGCCTGGTGGGCCGCAAAATCGGTCTGACCAGCAAGGTTATGCAGGCCGCGACGGGGATTAGTGAGCCCGACTACGGCGCCATTTTTGACGACATGGTGTATGAGAATGGCTCGGAAATCCCGTTCGACCGGTTCTCTAATGTGCGGATCGAGGTCGAGTTGGCTTTCGTCCTCAAAGAGGACCTCGCCGGTCCCGACGTGACCATTTTCGACGTGCTGCGCGCGACCGAATACGTGGTGCCGGCGCTGGAGATTCTGTCATCGCGCATTGAGATGCAGGGGCGCACCATCGTGGACACCATCAGTGATAATGCGGCGATGGGAGCCATGGTTTACGGCGGCAACCCGATGGCGCCGGACGCGATTGACCTCCGCTGGGTGTCCGCGCTGCTGTACCGGAATCAGACGATTGAAGAATCCGGGGTTGCGGCCGCGATCCTGAACCACCCGGCCACGGGCGTTGCCTGGCTGGCGGGGAAACTGGCTCAGCACGGGGACACGCTGAAGGCCGGGGACATTGTCCTGGCCGGATCGTTCACGCGCCCGATGTGGGTGGAGCGCGGCGACACCGTCCTCGCTGACTAAGGGCCGATGGGGACCATTTCCTGTCGCTTCGTGTGACGTTTGTGGGGCGCGCGGGCTTGTCTGCGCCCGCGCTTTGTCCGCACTCGCACTCTGTCCGCCTCTAGCCCTCCACCCGCGCTTCATCCGTCCTCGCCCTCGATTCATCGTCCTCGCCCGCAGTCTCGCCCTGGCCCGTACCCGCCGCCGTCGTTCTCACCCGCCGCCTGATCCCTCGTCCACCCAAGGAGGACCCCGTGAACCCGCTTCTGAAACCCACCCTTACTGACCGAATCGCAACGTCGACTGGGGCGCTTGCGGGCGTGTGGGTGTGCTCGGGGTCGCCCGTGATGGCGGAGATTTGTGCGGGCTCGGGCGTGGATTGGCTCCTGATCGACGCCGAGCATTCCCCTCAATCCCTCTCCGAAATGCAAGTGCAGCTGCAGGCGATCGCCGCCTACCCCGTGACGCCCGCGATCCGCGTGCCGTTCGGGGAGCCGGTTGTCCTGAAGCAGATCCTGGACCTGGGCGTCCAGAACGTCATCGTGCCGATGGTGTCGACGGTGGAGCAGGCGCGGGCCGTCGTTGCAGCCACGTCCTACCCGCCGCGAGGCATCCGCGGGATCGGAAGCGCGTTGGCGCGTTCGGGCAGGTGGGGGAGGGTTTCGGACTACCTCCAGAACGCGGACGAGTACGTGAGCGTCACCGTCCAGATTGAGACCGCCGAAGCGGTCGCCAATGCGGCCGACATTTTGGCGGTCGAGGGCGTGGATGCAGTTTTCGTTGGGCCGTCCGATTTGGCTGCGTCGATGGGGTTGATCGGGCAGCAGTCGCACCCGGACGTGGTTGCGGCGGTGAAGTCGGTGTTTGAGGCCGCTGCTGCCGCCGGAAAACCGGTCGGCGTGAATGCCTTCGACCCGGTCGTGGCGCAGGACTACATCGATGCGGGAGTGGACTTTATCCTGGTGGGTTCGGATGTGACGATGGTGGCTCGGGGGAGTGAGGCC
>CAYFOT010000131.1:0-1809 GCA_964344825.1 uncultured Actinomyces sp. | reverse complement strand
TCTCTTTGGCGCACCTGTACCAGTGCACTAGTCAGCATCACAATCAGTCCCATTGGTACAAATAATTCTTGTCTCTTTAGACTACGTACCTTCTTCATATCAAGTCCCAAACCGCTGCCTAGCCGTGAATTCACTCGTTCCACTGCAGTTCGAGTCTTATACATCTTTTTAAATTTATAACTCTCCCTACTATTATAGTACATAGCTATTCTTTACCTTTTCTATAGGTTAGGCTATGCTTTTTAAGATACTGTGGATTGGTACACACCCCCTACCACTAGATGGTTTTTGCAAGGCTCCAACCACAGTCTCTTTGTTCATTTGTTAATCAGTTAGTTACCGCACGACGGTTTATCAAGAAGTAGGCTACAATTGCAAAGAGCCCTGTGGATCTTAAAACAGTATCAAATTCATACCTAGGAGTATACAAATGATTTTTGTAGGAATTGACGTCGCTAAAGATAAGCACGACTGCTTTATCACAAACTCAAATGGGGAAGTCATCTTCGATCACTTTTCTTTTCCTAACAATCTTGAGGGTTTTTCTGAACTCTGGCAAAAGATTAACTCTACCATGGAAGATATCTCTAAAGTAAAAGTAGGCCTTGAAGCCACTGGACACTATAGCTACAATCTTCTTGGCTATCTCTTTGACAGAGGGTTACAGATCTTCCTAATCAACCCGCTTCATACAAATCTGTACAGAAAAAGTCTAAGCCTTTGACAGACTAAAACAGACAAAGTAGATGCTAGAACAATCGCATTAATGCTTATGTCTCATGTGGACTTAAAGTCCTACTCAGAGACATCTTACCACAATGAAGAGTTAAAACCTCTAACTCGATATCGTTTCGATAAGGTAAAGCAGCGTTCTGCTCTAAAGGTCTCTATTTCAAGACTTGTCTGTATTCTTTTTCCTGAGTTAGAAAAGCTTGTTCCTAGCATCCACCTGGCTTCTATCCAGGCTATGCTCTATGAGTTTCCTGGTGCAAAAGAGATTGCCTCTGCACATCTAACTCGTCTTACTAACCTTCTTAGCCAAACCTCAAATGGCCATTATAAGAAGGATAAGGCTATTGAGATTAGAGATGTAGCTAGGGCCTCCATTGGCTCTAGAATGCCTGTTAAATCCCTTGAACTCAGGCATACCATCAGTCTCATAAGAGAACTTGACTCAGAAATCCAGGAGATAGAGGGTTATATCAAAACCATCATGGACAAAATAAACTCTACTACTCTTAGCATTCCAGAAATTAGCTATGGTATGGGAGCCATGATAATTGCTGAAATCGGGGATTTATCAAGATTTGATTCACCTGATAAAATTCTGGCCTATGCGGGCCTATCCCCATCCACCTATCAGTCTGGGCAATTTGAAAGCTCTAAGTCTCGGATGGAGAAAAGGGGCTCAAGATATCTAAGGTATGCTCTTTTTAATGCAACAAAATATGTTTGCAGGTGGGACCCTACCTTTGCAGCCTACCTGGCTAAAAAACGCTCAGAAGGAAAACACTATAATGTAGCCATATCCCACGCAGCTAAAAAGTTAGTAAGGATCATCTACAAACTTGAAAGTTCAGGAGAGCTTTACAAAATAGCTGTCTAGGCTTCTTACTTCTTAATCTAAGACATCAGAGAGATGTCCTATTTATCATGCAGTTTTAAAGGTACAATTTATCTTGCCTTGCTACAATAGCCGATAACTGAAAAGCTAATCTTTTTAATTATTTGTTTGACAAAACATAATAGTTAGTCTTGCAACAGGGGGAAATCTCCTGGGGTCATCCTCTACTTTAATCCTTAAAACTT
>CAYFOT010000130.1:0-1845 GCA_964344825.1 uncultured Actinomyces sp. | reverse complement strand
TAGGTACTCGGCCCTAGGGTAAAGGAACAAAAGAGTATGAAACTACGTAAGAAGTTGCTGCTGGCGGTTGCATCGGTGCTGCCGCTGACGTTCGCGCTTGCAGCTTGCGGTGGTGGAGATAAGAAGGCAGACGATTCGGGGGCAGCCAGTGGTGACGCTGGTGCCGTAGAGGGTAATGAGCTCACGGTTTGGGCTTGGGACCCGGCGTTCAACATCAATGCGATGAAGGAAGCTGAGAAGATCTATCAGCAGGATCACCCAGACTTCAAGCTCAACATCATTGAGACCCCGTGGGACGACCTTCAGACGAAGCTAACGACGCTGGCTATGTCGGACACCCTGGAGGAGCTCCCCGACATCTTCCTGATTCAGAACAACGCCACGCAGAAGAACGTCATCAACTACCCTGACGTTTTCGGCGTCATGACTGATGGCCCGATCGATTTTGCTGAGTTCCCCAAGGCTGTTGTGGATTACTCCACGATTGACGGACAGAACTACGCTGTTCCGTTTGACTCGGGAACCGCCGTCAACGCTCTGCGCATCGATGTGCTTGAAGAAGCGGGCCTCACGGTTGACGACTTCACCGACATCACCTGGGACGAATACGTTGAAAAGGGCAAGGTTGTCCTTGAGAAGACCGGTAAGCCGCTGCTGTCCGGTGTTCGTGGCGAAGCAGACATGATCATGATGATGCTGCAGTCCACTGGTGCTTCACTGTTTGACGCAGAGGGCAACCCCACCATCGACTCCCCTGAGGTTGCAGCGGTGCTTGAGCAGTACGCAACCCTGGTTGACTCCGGCGTCATGGTAGAGAAGAACTCCTGGGACGAGTACATTGGTTCAATCGTTAACAACGAAGTCGCAGGCACAATCAACGGTATTTGGATCGTAGGTTCCATCCAGACCGCTGAGGACCAGGCTGGCAAGTGGGAGATCACGAACCTGCCCAAGCTTGATGCACCAGGTGCTACCAACTACTCCGCAAACGGCGGTTCCTCCTGGGCGATTTCCTCCACCGGAAACCAGGCTCTGGCAATGGACTTCCTGGCGGCAACGTTCGCTGGTTCCACCGAACTGTTCGACATCATCCTCCCGCAGTCCGGTGCTGTGACCAACTGGATCCCCGCAGGCACCAGTGAGGCCTACACGGAGCCGCAGCCATTCTTCAACGATCAGCCAATCTATGAGTTGGTCGTGGAGTACGGCGAAAAGGTCCCTAGCAACAACACGGGCGCCTATTACTACGAAGGCCGTAACGCCATTGGTGTTGCAGCCACAGAGTTCCTGAACGGAACCGACATCTCCAAGGCGCTGGCTGAAGCTCAGTCGCAGGTTGAGTTCGCAATGCAGTAGATCACTGACGAACTGGGGGAGCACATTGTGCTCCCCCAGTTCGTCATACGCATCGGTACGGCCCGATGTGCGCACTTTTTTCTTCCTCGGTATCCGGCCGGTGGAAACAGACACGAAAGCTGAACTCGTGCAAGCAGTTGAAACGGACGCGCGGCAAAGTCGCCGGCGCAATCCTCTATCCAAGAGGGGTAGCGGCAATCCCGAAGCAGAACGGGAAGCACGCAGAATGTCCCCGCCAACACGCAGAAACCTAACCGGCTGGGCATTCTTGCTTCCAGCCGCAGCAATCATCGCGGTCATGAGCTTCTACCCGATGTTCAAGGCGTTCATCCTGTCGTTGCAGACAGGTAAGGGCTCCCGAATGACATGGGCTGATCCGCTATGGAGCAACTACGCGCGGCTTTTCGAAGACCCGATCTTCAAGCTGACGCTGTTTAACACATTCATTTACCTGATCGTCCAGGTTCCGATCATGCTCTTCTTGGCCAT
>CAYFOT010000129.1:0-1847 GCA_964344825.1 uncultured Actinomyces sp. | reverse complement strand
CGTAGCAAGTCTCATGGGCACTAGCCTATCCGGCCCGCGTGAGGGTGCGAGGACGCGGTGGTTTCCATGGGAGGGCTCCCGGCGCGCGGCGCGGGCGGTTCCCCGCGCTCGTCAATCCCTTCGAAACTACATAGCGGGTTCGAGACTACATGCGGGGTAAAAATAGCGATGTTATCTGGCTGGAAATGGCACCCGCTATGTAGTTTCGAACCCGCTATGTAGTTTCGACGCAGGTTGGGTGCCATCGGGCAGGTCCCCGCGCACGATAGGAATCAGGTCTGCCTCCGATCTGGCGGCGATCACAGCCGTTAGTAAGTGGCAGTTGCAGTGCCTATGCCCGTCGGACAACGCATCGCGCGGGTTTTCCACAGTGAAGCGCCCTCGCGTGAAGGTTGTCCACAGATTGCGTTACTCAGCAGTCTTGCCTCAACGAACCGCGCCACGATGGACCTATGTTTATGCAGTCCACAGATGTCACGGTCACCTCTAGAGGTCAGAGACTCTCCGCGGTAGAAGCCGAAGCGCAACAGCTCGTGAGGGTTGCCCCGGCCGCCTATGCCCCAATCGCGCGCTTGGGGCGAGATGTGAAACCTTGGGTGGCACGGAGGAGGGTCGCGGAGGCAAGGCTTCTTTGTCTGCCCCATCGCTTCTCCAAGAGCTCGCGTTTTCTGCTTTCGGGGGAGTCCGCACTGGTCGCGCTGGGATTGGAGACCTGGTGGAACAACCCTGACGTCCACGTACGCAGGCCTAGGCCACGCAACAGGACCATGGCTTTCGAGGCCGTGCGCCTACCCAAGACAACCGTCGGTCGCGTCAACGTCCTCGAAATGAAACTGGTGACGGGCGAGGGCGACTTGCTGCCCGCCCAACCCAGCGTGTGGGGCGTTGGTTCTGCAGGCGCCGTGGCGGGGTTACAAGTTGCGGATCCCGCAACGGTGGTCTTGGACTTGTGGCGTGGCTGCCACCGGCTCCAGTCCTTCCACGACACTTCCGTCCTAATTCGCCACCTAGCGGAATTCGACCGGAGGGATCTGGAGGCTTCTCGGGCTCGTGAGACAGACACAAAGGTTCTGTTGAGCGAGACTTTGGGGCAGCTCCGGAATGTTCGCGGCTCGGCTGGGGCTAAGGCGCTGGTGGCTGCCGCCGATGCTGGGATCGAGTCTCCCGGGGAGTCCACAGTCCTCTGGACGTTGCGATGCATCTTGCCTCGCCGGGTGCAAGTCGAAACGCAATACATGGAGAAGAGCGGCGGCTCTGTCTTCTACATGGACATTGCTCTACCCGAAGTTCGTGTAGCGATCGAGGTGACGGGAGTGAGCAAGTTCGGGGAAACGGAATCTGACGCGCGTCGTGTGGGGGTGAGTTTTGTGAAGCGCCAGCAGCTCCTAACCGATAGCGGCTGGCAATTCATCCACGTCACGTATGACCAAGCGAAAAACCTGCGTGGACTCGTTTCTTATCTGCAGGAGAAACTTGCTGCCCACGGGGTGATTTGTCGCCCGCCCGCGGGACGCTTATGGGCGCCTGCGACCCCGCTGCTCTTCCACGCATCGCGCAAATATTAGGGGCGAGGGCGAGGGCGAGGGCGTCGGCGAGGGCGAGGGCGAGGGCGACGGCACAGCGGGTCCCGGCGCCAGAGCCATCGGAGAGCTCACGCCCGCCGCGCCCACGGGAGCCAGCGGCCGCAAGTCACCCTGATCAGACCTGCTTCACCAGGTCCGCGATGGACTCAAAAATCGCTGCGGGCCGGTACGGGAAGGAGGTCACGTCCTCCAGTTTTGTTGAGCCCGTGAGCACCAGGTTCGCGTGGAGCCCGGACTCAATCGCCGCCAGCACGTCGGTGTCCA
>CAYFOT010000128.1:0-1851 GCA_964344825.1 uncultured Actinomyces sp. | reverse complement strand
GGCTCATCCAGAAAGAGTACGGATGGCTTATGTATCAATGCGCAGCTTAGCGCGAGTTTTTGCTTCATTCCGCCCGACAGTTTTCCCGCTGTAAATCTTCAGCATAAAGTTTACCGGTTTATAGTATAATCGCTTAAGTGTTTTGATTAAATAATTGTATATTTATTAACAGTCAAAACTCGAAAGATTATGGCAAAGAAAACAACTAATAGTGCACAAACTCAAGCTCGTGGTTCTACGGGTCAGTTTATCAAAGAGATTCGTCGCAACACCTCAAAAGTCTACAGTTCAGAACAAAAGATTCTGATTGTCATGGAAGGTATGCGTGCTGAGTTATCTGTAGCAGAACTCTCTCGCAAGTATGGCATCTCTCAGCCTACTTACTACAAGTGGAACAAAGAATTTATTGAGGCCGGCAAGAAGCGATTATCAGGGGATGAACAACGCGAAGCTACTTCGGATGAGGTTAAAGAACTACGCAAAGAAAACAGCCTGCTCAAGGAATCTTTAGCAGACTTGGTTATCAGGTACGATATTGTAAAAAAAAGCTTGGATCTGCTGGATTAAGCATTAAATGGAAGAAATATATGCGATTAACAGCAGAAGAGAAGGCGGAAGTCATTCGTTTGGTAGTCCATGGGGCGGAGAGTATCAATAAGAGTTTGATCCGTTTAGGCATCCATAAACGAACCTTTTATAATTGGTATCATGCCTACAGGGAGGGAGGTATTGATGCTTTGCAAAACAAGGGACGCTCTAAACAACAATGGAATAGGATTCCCGATCAAGAACGACAGTTAATTGTAGATCTAGCTTTAGAACATACAGAACTATCCAGTCGTGAGCTTGCAGTAAAGATTACCGACGAGCAGCAGATCTTTGTATCCGAATCCAGTGTCTATCGTATCCTTAAAGCCAGGGGGCTGATTTCACCTGCTGTCCATCGGTTTATCTCGGCAGCAGATGAGTTTCATACTAAAACCAAGTTTCCTGATCAGATGTGGCAAACTGATTTCACCTATCTGCATATCAAAGGATGGGGATGGTACTTCTTGTCTACCATATTGGATGATTATAGCCGTTACATTATTCATTGGGAGCTTTGTTCAACCATGAAGTCAGAAGATGTCAAGCGATGTGTTAATCAAGCCGTACAGAAGGCAAATATCAAAAAGAAAGAGCCTCCCAAGCTCTTATCAGACAATGGCTCGTGCTACATAGCTAAAGATTTAAAAACTTTTTTAGAAGAGGAGCATGAAATAGATCATATTCGAGGCAAACCATTGCACCCACAAACACAAGGGAAGATAGAACGCTATCATCGCTCTATCAAATCGGTGGTTTTATTGGATAATTATTACTGCCCGGAGCAGTTAGAAGAAGCTATCGGACAATATGTGGAATATTATAACACCAGACGGTATCACGAATCATTAGACAATCTCACACCCCAAGATGTGTACCTGGGTAAAGGAGAAAAAATACTCAAACAGAGACTGAAAATTAAAGAAAAAACAATCCGAAAAAGAAGAATCAATTATGAAATGAGAAAAATACTAGACACAATCACACCAAACTAAATATTTTTTGTTTTTGAATGTCCTCTCACAAAAAATGAGGACTTGAAAAACCAAAAATATGAAACAATTTAACTATGTTTGAAATGAAAAACACTTAAGCCGTAATGGTAAACTTTAGTTTGAAGTCATACATGGGGTATGTGCAATCAGCAATACCCGGCTTTTCCGTTCTGTATGAACATCACGTATGTCTGCCGTTTCTCTTGTGAGAGTGCCTTTCCCACCAGCCATGTGCGGAACAGGTGGGTGTTGTAGGTGTTCAGCCGGAAGG
>CAYFOT010000127.1:0-1859 GCA_964344825.1 uncultured Actinomyces sp. | reverse complement strand
ACGCCTACGCGACCCGCGCCCAGATGCCGTCGTCTCCGGAGAATCAGCCGCAAAGCTGCACAACATCGGTGACTTCCGCGCGGACAAAGTAGAGATTTCGCTGCCATGGCGCAGGCGGTCGAGGCGGGAAGGCATCCGGTTCAGGATGCGCGAGGCCGACCCCCTCGACACCACACTCGTTCAGGGTCTCCCCGTGGCTTCTTTTGAGAAGACACTTGCCGACCTCGTACAAGACGGGCACGACCTAGGCGATGTGGCCGACGCGATGAGCGACGCGCTGCGCCAGAGTCAGCTGAACGACGACCGCCTAGTTGAGCTGCTGGGACCAACAACCCGGAGTCGCGGGTTTGCCCCAGGAGACGGAGAATCGCTACTCCGGAAACTGAAGGAGATGGCCAACGTCAGCGGGGATCCTGCCGTGAGCGTGATGTCGGACGTTTCACCGGCGGTAGCGAAGATCTTGGAGACAACCGCAAGCGTGATCGCGCGAAACTCCGACCTCGCCCGCGGGGTTCTCCGCGACGTTCGGCTTGCAGAACTCCCCACATGGGTCAGCACCATGCGAGATCTCCAAGCTGTGGCTATACCCGAACCCGCAGTGAAGGAACTAATGGAATCCGCAACCAAACTCGTGGAGGCGCTACATCGTAAGAGAATAGGCGACGACTCACGACTTTGACGCCCGGCTGAAAGACACTGGCGGCGGGTGGATCGGCGCCACCTGCTACAGTCCCGTAGTGACCCGCCAGTCCCAGGAGGTCCCGTGGCAACAGATCAGATCGAGGGCGTTGCTGCGCGCCACGGACCTTGGGTACGGCGCGTCGGCTGGGTCGGGTTCGGGCTCACCTCCGTCGTCATCGCGCTGATAACACTCACCCCGCAGGGCCCAGAAAGCCCTCACGGGGCGGTCTCCACGGCGATATTGAACTTCCTTCACCGCGTGGGCGTCCCCGCATCTTTTTCAGAGGTGGCTTGGGAGTTCACCGCCAACATCATCATGTTCATGCCGTTGGGGTTCTTCCTGCTGCTGGCCATTGGGAAGAGAAAGCTCTGGCTTGCCGCGGCCGCAATGCCCGCAGCCAGCTGTTTCATCGAGCTCTCCCAGCTCCTCTTCCTCCCCAGCCGCTTCCCCACGCTCTCCGACATCATCGCCAATAGCACCGGCGGGTGGATCGGCGTGGGGCTGGCGATGCTGGTCTTCGGTGCGTTCGACCGACGAAAATAGTCGGCTCCGCGACACTCCGCGACACTGCGTACAAACTAGATCGCCGTTATCGTCTTGGATCGTCGTTATGGCTATGCGACAGCGGCGATCTTAAGCGATAACGGCGATCTGGCGCGGAAAGAGGGGTTTCCGGGGCGAAAACGGATGCCGCACGGGCGAGGGCGTACCGAAGACGCGGCGCCGGGGCCGCTCAGAACACCCGGACAGTCACCGGCCCGTCGGAAGCGCCCGCGGTCGCATAAGGCACCACGTTGCCCTCAATCAGCTCCCCATTAACCGACACGCCACCGGAGCCGTCGCCGACCACCTCGATCGTGTAGTCCACCCCGCGAATCCGCCGCCGAACCGTGAAATCCCCGATCTGCCCCCAAATGGCCGGCTCCACAATCAGCCCGTCAAACCCCGGCCTCACCCCCAGCAAATACTGCGACACAGCCGCAAAGTTCCACGACGCAGTCCCCGTCAGCCACGAGTTCTTCGCCTCCCCCGGCCTCACCGCATCCTTCCCCGCAATCATCTGCGCATACACGTACGGTTCCAGCCGGTGCACCTCCGAAATGTCCTCCCTAAACGCGGGCGCGATCTGCGTGTAGTACTCCCACGCGTTCTCCGGCCGCCCCGCCATGACCTCCGC
>CAYFOT010000126.1:0-1877 GCA_964344825.1 uncultured Actinomyces sp. | reverse complement strand
GCCAGCGGTTGACGGAACGTCTCAACTCATCGGCGCCGGCAGCCGTGATCGCGTAGTACTTGCGTGGGGGTCCATCGGGTGACGCCCTGCGGCTGCTTTCCAAGAATCCGGCGCGCTCATAGCGGCTCAGTGCTGGATAGACAGCGCCTGTCGCCAACTCAGTCAGTCCCAAGTCTCTTAGCCGCTCCACCAGCTCATACCCATACGATTCCTGATCCTGGAGCAACGCCAATATCAGCATCGGCAGAACTCCGCGCAGCAACTGCGGGTCCGGCGTCTCATCGACTTCTTTCATACGACTATTCAGCCACGACTAATAGTTGTTGATCAATAGCCAATTTCTAGCGCAGTCCTCGTTAACATGCAACGCTGGAGCTATGACAAACACATGGAAGTCGGTGACGCCCCTTGGACGCAATTTCCCCCAGGCCGTCGCGGCCGACCCAACGCGTACACTCTTGGCTTTTGATTTCGACGGCACACTTGCCCCGATCGTGCAGAACCCCGCGGACGTGCAGATGCTTGAAGCGTCCGCAGACGCCCTCGCCCAATTGGCAGCGCGGGGCGTTAACATCGCGATTATCTCGGGGCGTCCCGTGGACACGATTGTGGAGCTTGCAGACGTTGCCAACCGGGCCGCGTTCAAGGACGCCCTTATATACGGACAGTACGGCGCGGAGACTTTGGATGTGCGAACGGGAGACCGCTATGTTCCGGGGGCTCCGGAGGGGGTGGGGGCGGCTCGATGTGCGTTAGAAGCGCTGGCCGGCCGGTATCCGGGTGCGCGGGTGGAGGACAAGCGGCTGGCGGCCGCCGTCCATGTCCGCGAGGTCGCAGATCGCGATCGGGTCTTTTCTGAGATCGAGGGCGAAGCACGCGCCATAGCAGCCACGCACGGTCTTACCGTTGAGCCCGGACGTTACGTTTGGGAGTTGCGCGCCTCGGCGGTCACGAAGGGTGACGCTCTTAGAGACTTGGTCCGTAGGCTCAGGCCCAAGGCGGTTATGTTCGCGGGAGACGATCTTGGTGACATCGCTGCGATAGCGGCGCTGCAAAAGATGCGAGCATCGCCGAACGGTCCGCAGGGCTGCGTTGTGATTTCCAGTTCCGCGGAAGCGCCTGAGTTGGAGGGCGAGGGCGATGTGCTCTGTGACGGACCCGAGGGGGTTGCGAACTGGCTGCAGCACTTGGCGGACCTGCTGGCGGTAGGGGACATGTGAGTTTGGCGGCTGGTCCGAAACTCGGCGTTGCGCAATCGACGGTGTGGAGACGGCGAGGGCGTGAATTTGACGGTCCGACACGCCCGAGCGCGGATCGCGGACAGCCCCGCCGGGCGCTCGCTAATGCGCAGGTCAAAGCCAGTTTGAACGCTGTATGTCGCGCGCCACAAAGGCCGGGACTGGACGTGGGTGGGGGTGTTCGGTAAAGTTGTATCTCGCCGCGGTTGAGGCCGAAGCCCGAAGGGCAAGGACGAAAAACGGCGGGACTTCCGACTTTTTTGTTGGTGTTGTTTGTGAACTTGATAGTGTGTTTTTGTTTGTTTTTGTTTTTTTGAGTTTTTTTGTTGGTGTTTTTTGGTTGGGATTGCCTCTTTTGTTTGGGGGGTTGTTTTCTGACATTTTTTTGTTGGAGAGTTTGATCCTGGCTCAGGATGAACGCTGGCGGCGTGCTTAACACATGCAAGTCGAACGGACTGCATGCAACTTGTTGTGTGTGGTTAGTGGCGAACGGGTGAGTAACACGTGAGTAACCTGCCCTCTTCTTTGGGATAACTGCCTGAAAGGGTGGCTAATACTGATTATTCTGCTGATTCCGCATGGTTTTGGTTGGAAAGATTTGTTTTGGTGGGGGATGGGCTCGCGGCTTATCAGCTTGTT
>CAYFOT010000125.1:0-1880 GCA_964344825.1 uncultured Actinomyces sp. | reverse complement strand
ATCAAAGATATAAAGTGGGCTGGCCCATCGACACAAGGAGAAGCCTGTCACCGACACGTTGCCAAAGGAAGCTCATTCCAATCTGTCGTAACGCGGGGTGAGCGGTGTTTACATTGCAAATGCCACCCTGCGCGCTTTGGGCCTTCCGCACCAAACTGCACAGCCCCACGCCCATGCTTTCCATTGATGCGATCAAGAGCGTCCATCAGACCTTTTTTATGGTCATCCGTTTCTGGCTTTGATGGCACGAGAAGACTCCCCTGCTGGCTGCCCACGGGGCAAAGATCATAAAGCATTATGCCTGCCTTGGCATACCCTGGCCCCTCTTTGTAGATCGAGGTCAACAGCCTCTTGCCGACCTGTAGCATCGCCGTAGTATCTGCCGTGGCCGGCATGAGTGGTGATTGTGCCGTGACGTCATAAAGTTGCCCGCTGCCATGCCTTGGGGTGCGAATATGCACAGCAATTCCACCAGCAACTAAATCATTGCGGCGCAGACGCTCAGCAGCACGCACCGTAAATGTTGCCACGGCCTGCTCCAGCGAACGCAGATCATAAACCCGTTGACCAAAAGAGCGGGATGAAACAAGTGTTCTTCGTGCTGGCGGCGCGTCGTCCTCTCCGATGCAGGGAGTGCCGCGCAATTCCATGGCTGTTTTCCAGCCTGTAACGGTAAGATTTTTGCGCAGCCATATATCAGTGGCTTCTGACAAGCCCAAGGCTGTGCTCACACCGATTTCATAAAGCTTCTTGGCCTGTCGCCTTCCGATACCCCAGACCTCGCTCACCGGGCAGACGCGAAGAATAGCTTCAAAGTCTGGCTGATCCCTATAAAGGGCATGAAACCCTCCCCCTTTTTTGGCGAGATGATTCGACAGCTTTGCCAGGGTGCGCGTTTCTGCAATACCCACAGAAACGGTTATCCCCGTCCATTGGCGCACAGTGTCGCGGATGGTGTGGGCAAGTTCTTCCGTGTTGGATGCCAGGGAACCGTCAAGGCGCAAAAACGCTTCATCAATGGAGTATTGCTCAACATTCGGGCAAACATGCTCAAGTGTCGCCATAACGCGGGCAGAAATGTCGCCATACAGCGCATAATTTGAGGAAAAAACTGCAACATCGTGCTGTTTAAGCAAGGCGCGCGCCTTGAATTCCGGCACACCCATAGGAATGCCGAGCGCTTTGACTTCCGCAGAACGCGCCACAATGCAGCCGTCGTTGTTTGAAAGGACAACGACGGGTCTGTTCGCAAGGTCTGGCCGAAACAGCTTCTCGCACGAGGCGTAAAAATTGTTGCAATCCACCAGCGCCCACAGCGTCTTGCTAGAGCTTGTGGATGACATAAGTCACCACACCCCAAATGTGAACGTATTCGTGTTCGGTTATGTCAATTTCTGGAAAGTCCGGATTTTCCGGCATCAACAAAACCCGCCCTTGCCGTCGCACAAGGCGCTTTACCGTCAGCTCTCCGTCCAGAGCGGCGATAACAACGCGGTTGTGCGTTGCGGACTCAGAGCGATCCACAACGAGCAGATCGCCGTCATGGATGCCAGCGTTGAGCATGGATTCACCATGCGCCCGCAAAAAAAATGTCGCTGCCTGATTGCGGACGATATGTGCGTGCAGATCCAGCCGCCCCTCAATGTAGTCTTCGGCGGGGGAAGGAAACCCTGCTTCAACAGGCGAAAGGTAGAGTGGGATGCCGTCTCGATTTTGGAGTAAGTCAGCTTGACCGATGAATTCTAAGCGTTTCATGAGATGGAAATACCCCGCGTGCCTGGCAAGGGCAAGGAAAGAGCGCTGATGTAATAAAAATAGCCGCTCCGACACTGAGCGGGCATAGCGGGAAAGTGCGCGGAGCGAAATGTATCCCATCTAGG
>CAYFOT010000124.1:0-1908 GCA_964344825.1 uncultured Actinomyces sp. | reverse complement strand
ATCCTTTGGCGATTCTCTCACCGTTGAACGTGGTGATTGGGTAATTTACAAGATCACCGTGGCAAATACCGGGACGCAGGCACTGACCGGTATGATTGTGACAGACACCCTTCCCATGGATGCATTCGTGGAAGGAACTGTAGAAATGGGTGTTGGTGAGGCAGACGGAACTATCCCTAACTGGAAACCGTTCAATGAGACCCTGTTTGATAACTACGACAGTCCCGGCCATTTTACACGCAGCATCTATATAAAGGCGCAGGTGAAGCCGGACCTGAATATCTCTGATCCGGCAACTTACACAAATACGGCGTACATCAATGGTATGAATATGCCGCAACAGAGCGATTCCGCTGTTATTACGGTGAACCCGCCAAAGTCCGGTACTCTGGTTGTCAGCAAGGAAGTTACCTCTGAGAACCCGATGGATAAGGCGCCTGATACCGAGTTTAACTTTGTTGTTACGGACGTCAATGGCACGACTTATGACTTTTCTCTGAGCAGCGGCAAGTCGTATGAGATACCGGATTTCCCTGTCGGTGATTTCACAGTTGTTGAAACGGATGCTAACGGCTATGTCACCAGCGTGAATGGACAAAATGGGACTACCTTTAAGGGTACAATGGTTGCAGATAATCCGCCTGTGGTAGCCTTTACGAACCAGTTCTCTACGAGAAATACGACCTTGAGCATCACCAAGCAGGTTGAGAAGGAGTATACAAACGACGTTCTTCCGGATGATCAGGTTTTCAATTTCGTGGTAACTATCACTGGCGAGGGCGTTCCTGGAAGTTACAGCTATACGATTTCTGGTGGCGGCGGCGGAGAGGTTCAAAATGGGGGAAAGATTTCCCTGAAAGCCGGGGAGACGGCAAACATCCAGGGCATCCCGGTTGGCGCATCCTATACGATAGTCGAAGATATGGGAGACTTGGCTAACGATTATGACCTTACTTCTGTATCTGGTGGGACGACAAATGCTGGGAACGGAACCAGCGGTACGTTGGACATCAACGGAGCCGAGCTTACGTTCGTAAACACCTATAAGCGCCATCTTGCCGACCTGACGATCAGCAAATCCGGTTGGGATACCATTGACGAAAACCAGACCTTCATCTTCCGTGTTCAGGGCGAAGGTATTGACCTTCGGGTGGTCATTCAGGGCAGCGGCAGCAAGACCATCAAGGATCTGCCCATTGGGAATTATACCGTCACCGAAGAAACCGATTGGTCCTGGCGGTATGAGCCAACACCTGGCTCTACAAGCGTTGAATTGGGCGCAGAGAATGACTATTCCGGAAATGCTGACTTTGCGAATACCAGACAAACCGAAGCCAATCATCCTGCCGGGAACACCGACTGGAAGTGGCTGAACGGCGCAGCATACAAGAAGAATAAATTCGATGGGATTGAATGAGAGAGGAGGCGGCAGACATGAATCAGAAGTTGTATTCAACCGGTGGACAGCATATTCGCACCGGAAGGTATAGAAAACCTAAAGGCCGTCGCAGATGGAGAAAGGAATTTGTTCTCTTCTGCTCCATTCTCGTCCTCTTGGTCGGAGTTGTCGGCGGCACGATGGCCTTTCTGGTAGACCAGACAGACCCGGTGGTAAACCAGTTCACTTATGACAAGGTGAGCTGTGAGGTCAATGAAACCATGGACGGCAATACGAAAAGCGATATTTCCATTCAGAATACAGGCTCTACGGCGGCATATATCCGGGCAGAGGTAGTTGTGACCTGGCAGGACGCCGATGGGAATGTGTATGGGAAGCTCCCCGTCGAGGGTACAGACTATACCATGTCCGGGCTTGGCAGTGGATGGGTACTTGGCAGTGACGGCTATTACTACTGCGCATCTGCTGTGGCATCCAACACACCTACCCCGGAGTTGTTTGCTTCCATT
>CAYFOT010000123.1:0-1966 GCA_964344825.1 uncultured Actinomyces sp. | reverse complement strand
GTTTACCGGGTTTTGCCAGAAAGGTCCGAGGTCTTTAGCTTCGGGCATGAATGGCTTGGTGGGGTGTTGGGTGGCCTTGGTTTTTGACGTAGTTGAGTATTTTGTCTTCGGATACAGGGCCGATGGTTTCAGCGAAGTATCCTCCGGTCCATAGTTTCCCTACTCGGGTTCCCCAGTAGTGGTTGCGTAGGTGTGGTGTTTGGGTTTCCCAGAGCCGGTGGGTACTCATTTGCTTGATACGGCGCACTATCTGGGTTAGGGAGTGGTTGGGCTTGAAAGAGACCACAAGGTGGATGTGGTCTTGATCTATACCGATGGCGTGAATGCGAAAGTTTGATTTCGATTCTACGTACCTCAGCGACTCTACGACTGCGTCCTCTATTCCGGCTAGTGCTTTCCTGCGGTACTTGGTGGAGAAGATCAGGTGGTATCGAAGGTGGGTCTTAGCATGTCCAAACGTTTGGTATCTCGACATGAAAATACCCTCCTTTCCTAGTAGACCTAGAACAACAGTTCGAATATACTAGAAGTTAGAACACCAACCATCATGGAATGGATTATAAGTTGACAGTTAAAGCGGTTCGGGCTCCTCGCCCTTTAGTTGAGGGGACCAGGCGAGAGAAGAACTCTCGTATCGCCGCAACTCAACGCGCCACTAGGAACAGGCGCAAAACCCAGGTTTGTAAGGTGTTCAACCTCGGGATCCAAACCAACAAGCTCAATGCTCGTCAAAAAGAGGCACTAGAAATGGTGTTCGTTGAGGCTAAGTGGTTGTATAACGACGCACTTGCTAGTGGCGACGTGTTTTCCTATACCCCTGGTAGCACGGTTGGGGTTCTAGACAAGAACAAAAACCGAAACGAACGTGATTTCCGTTTCCTAGGATCACAGATGAAACAGTCTGTGGTTGCGGGAATGAAAGCATCTATCAAGTCATTGGCGACGCGGAAGAAAAATGGGGGGAAAGTTGGCAAACTGTCCTTCCGCTCCCAAGTGCGCTCTTTAGATCTGAAGCAGGCTGGGACCACCTATCGAATCATGGGTAGTAAAGCCAAAGTTCAGAACATTCCCGGGTGGCTGCGAGTACACGGAGCAAACCAAATAGAAGGATGGGAGATCGCTAACGCGAAACTTGTCCAGACCCCTAAAGGCTACGGGCTAAAAGTCACCGCCTACCAAAACAAGGAGGAATACAACAAAACGCTTCCCACACCAACTGAACCCTGTGTGGGGATCGATATGGGAGTGAAAACCCATCTCACCTTTTCCGATGGGAGAAAAGTTGATGTTTCGTACGGAGAAACTGAGCGACTGAAAAGGTTGAGCCGCAGGCTTAGCCGTCAACAAGAAGGCTCTAACGGATGGAACAGAACTCGCAACCTCATTGATCGTGAATACCAAGAAATGGACGAACGTAAGTCTGATGCGGCCAACAAAATCGTTCACGACCTGGTGTCTACCTATAAGGTGATCTACCTTCAGGACGAGAACATTTCCTCCTGGAAACACAAAAAGGGGTACATCAAAGCCGGACGCAAACTCCAGCACAGTGTTCTAGGAAGAGTCAAAGCTAAACTTGTGAACCTAGCGGAAACCAACCCGGAAAAAGTAGTTGTGCTAAACAGGTTCGCGCCCACCACCGCGATGTGTGTATGCGGGGTCAAGACCTCACACCACGTCAGTAAGAGAACCTTTGAATGCCCTCACTGCGGACACAAAGAAGACCGCGACATACACGCGGCTAAGAACATGATCCGGATGGGCAACACCCCAAACGGTCAATACCTCCGGGCCGGAGGGAATAAACGCGGGCGGAGTGGTTGTAAGACGCGCCAAGACCGGGCAACCGGCGATGACACGCAAACCACGCAGAAACCCGAAGCTGCGACGTCTTCAGCGTCGCGGTAGGTCACTGCACGCCGCGGAAGCATCTGGAAGTTGAAGGTCCCGCTTCGGCGCACATCAC
>CAYFOT010000122.1:0-2126 GCA_964344825.1 uncultured Actinomyces sp. | reverse complement strand
CCTGCATCAGAGCCTGGCGCTGGACCACAATCCAGAGCTACCGTCGCCACGGACGCAGAACGTGAACCGCACCTAGAGAAGCTCCTAGTCGAGACGTACGGGGAATCCCAAGGGAGCTACGCCGATATGTTCCTCGGTGATTACAACGTGACAGCGGAGATAGATGGGGAGGACACCACTCCCGGAATATTCACGTTTTCGTATGACGAGGAGAACGATCGGGTGGTTATGACCACAGTCAGCGAGGATGGGGTCAAGAAGAGCATGGAGTGCACGTACGATCTCAGTTCCCTGGGGAAGAACGCCTTCATGCAACTGTTGCTGTGCACCCCGCAGGACGCCGATCAGAACTCTGACGGGGTTACAGCATTCGTTGAATTGAGCTTCGTGGCTGAACGCGGCCAGACCACCTTGGAAGGCGAAGGCTACTTGGCCAACGACTCAGAGCGGGTCGTGCTCGCTACCTACAGCGGGATGAAGGCAGCCGACCGCGATCTCACTTGAGCAAGGACTGAGACGGAATGGCGCTTTACGAGTCCACTCTCCACGGATTAACCAGCTCAACACCGGTGTGCACAAAGTCTTCCACATTGCGCGTGGCGCAAATCGCCCCACGTGCCAAGAAAACCGCTGCAATCTGCGCTAGGTCCGTACCGCTGCTAGGCTCAAGCACGTGGTTAGACCAGTTGGAACCTCGCTGAGAGTCGCCCTCTTTTCTGCAAGTCTTCCTGTGTTGCTAGCCATTGCTTGGTGGCTCTCGCAGAGGCGGGGACTCCCAACACTGGATGAGCCGTGCAACTTGCAGAACTGGGGATGCTCTACCGGAGCATCGCTCATCGGGACACTCCTTCTCTTCGGGATTCCCGTGGTTTTCCCACTACTCACCGTTTACATGCAGTATCGCTTGATCTGGCAGAGTCGGACGGTGCTGACGGTCCCCCAAATCATCTTGTCGCTGGCCCCGGCACCGCTCATTTTGGGTCTTGCTGCGGTTGTTCTGGGAGCGCGGGGCGATGACGGGCTGCCCGTTCTGGCCGTCCTCGCCTGCATACCCACCACAATCGTCGCTGCTCTTCAGCAGGTCTTCATTCGCCGCCGGCTCCTGCGGCGGGGAATGCCGAGGCCTTCTTCAAGCCGAGCCGCGACCGCCTCAGTTCATCTGTTCCTCAGCTGCTACGCGCTCCTTCTGCTCATTGGCGCGATCCTCACATGGGGTCCCGCCGGAAAGAGTTGGCGACAATTTGTTCCAAGCATGGCTCTGCTTCTGCTTTTCTTGACTCTTTGCGCCGGGATCTACGCTGCCTTTGCTCTTTACTTCGTCGTCCGTTCACTCACCCAACCCACTCCTCTGGGGAGGATGTTCCGGGCATTGAGTGTGCTCCTCGGCGCTATTGGCGTTGCCGTCATAGGCTCCTGGGGGCTTCTGATGGTGCTGTTCCAGGATGAGGTTGTGGAGACAGTGAGCGTGGGCACCTCCACCTATCTGGGAACAAAGGGCGGCTACCCACCCGTCTGCTACCACCCTTACGGCGGTGGCCCACTAATGGAACGGGATTGCGCCCTCGCCGAAGAACTGGGGCTCAGCAGACCTGATGTCCAGCCGGGGACCGACCCCACAGACGCTCCGTCAGAGCGATCGCAGTCATCGCAGTTCCCCCCGCAGTCCACTGAAGCCCCAGCCGCACCCGACACCAACCCGTACGAGGCAGTTGTTGGCTCACGCGGGAACCTCGGGGTCATCCAAACCGACGCATCGCTCGGGCAAAAAGGAACCTACGTCTTTGCCCACCTTTTGGATGGTTCGTGGGTTCTTGGCACAACGATCATCGAGGACGCCACTTTCACCGATTTCGTGAGGGTGCATGGCATTCTCCTAGCCGCGTTCGCGCCAAATCCGGACTTTTCGCTCATGATTAGCAACGATGGTGGTGCCACCTGGCAACCCGCAGACCTGCCGTCCGCCGCTATTCCCGAAGACAAGCGCTATTTCCAAGACCTCACCTACTCTGGTGGCATCTTCACGCTCACTACCGGCTATCCCAGTTGGGTCGACTCCGACCAAACAAACCAATGGCAGAGCAGTGATGGCCTCAAGTGGGAGTCGCTGAACCCGTAAACCGGCTACT
>CAYFOT010000121.1:0-2130 GCA_964344825.1 uncultured Actinomyces sp. | reverse complement strand
CTAGGGCTGCGGCCTCCTGGACACCCTTCTCCCCCGCCACGGCAATGGCCTTGCGTTCGCTGCTGCCTTCCGGGCGCGCCTCATCCTCCAAATCGTGGTAGCCCATGTGGTTGAACGCTTTCACCACAGTGGAATCCGGCAGCAGCTCAGCGACAGCTTGGGTTGAAGGCATTTCGTCCGGCAGGATGCGTCCGCGGGGTCCGTCCGTTTCCCACCAGTAATTCATTCCATCCAGGACCAGTTTGCCGGCTAGTTCCTCGACCGGAATCTGGCGGTAATTACGTAGTGGCAACGCCAGGATCACTACGTCAGACTGCTCTGCAACTTCCTTCGCCCAAGCGGCTTTTGCTCCCGGTGCCAGAATCTCTACTGTCAACGCTATGTCTGCGGGGTCGCCAGAGCCTGCAATGAGGACATCTTCCCCGGCTGCTACTGCAAGGCGGGCCAGGACGGTGCCGACTTTCCCCGCGCCTAGAATCCCGATCAAGCTTTTTCTCCCAGCAGCTCACGAACCCGTGGGATCACTTTCGTGCCGTAAAGCTCCACTGCCCTCATCCGGTCACTCATGGTGCCACCGGGCGTGTAAACCATGTCGAAGCGGCGCACATCAAGCCGCTCAATGGCGCCCGCCATCTTCCTTGCCACAGTCTCCGGGGAGCCAACATAAAGGGATCCATTTCGCACCTCACTGAGGAACTTTGTTTTTGAGAGCGGCCCCCAGCCACGCTCAGAACCGATGTTGTCCATGACTTTCTTGTAGTCTGCGTAGAAAATCTCCAAGGCCTCCTCATCCGTCTCCGCAACGAAACCAGGCGAATGCATGCCCACGGGATACGTGGTGGTCCCAAACTGCTCGGTCGCACGCCGATACAGATCCACGTAAGGTGCGAACCTTTCCGGCGCACCGCCAATGATGGCCAACATCAGGCGGAAACCATACTGAGCCGTGCGGATGACGGACTGGGGTGACCCACCCACACCAACATAGGTTTCCAGCCTGCCGGAATCAGTTTTTGGGTAAACATCCGCCTCATGCAACGCGGCGCGCGTGGTCCCTTCCCACGTCACAGGCCGCTCATCAAGGAGACGGTTGAACAGGTCAATCTTCTCTTCAAAAAGAACGTCGTAATCGGCGAGGTCGTAGCCGAACAACGGGAAAGACTCCGTGAATGATCCCCTCCCCAGGATTATCTGGGCGCGGCCATTGGACAGCGCATCCAAGGTTGCGAAACGTTGGAAGACACGCACCGGATCATCCGACGAAAGGACGGTTACCCCTGAACCGAGACGAATGTTCTTGGTGAGCGTGGCAATCCCCGCCAGGACCGTTTCTGGCGTGGAAATGGAATATTCGGGCCTGTGGTGCTCCCCCCAGGGCAATAGCATCAACCCCGACTTCATCAGCCAAAACTGCCTCACGCACGACCTGACGGATCGCCTCCGCATGTGAGACGGGCATGCCCTCATCATCCCGCGGAATATCACCGAATGTGTCAAGACCAAACAGGTACATATCTACTCCTTGAAAGGTTCCTCTAACCATTCCGACACGACGGCCTCATCATTGCAGGACGTCGTATGTGTCAATGGCAAGATCAGCGCTGCTCTCTCCCACTAGGCTTGGTGCGTCGTGAACCGCCGTATCAACTGGGTCTATGAAGAGATTGTGCTGGTCGCGGATGCTCTCAGCCGGAACGACTGGAATTATCTGGATCCGAAAACGCACGGGAACAAACTGGACCGGGTCGTCCTCGACCATTTCAAAGAGGACGTGGACGGCATGCGCGCCTACGCAAGCCAGATACGGGCTCTCCTGAAATCCGGGGCCCCGGTCAGCCTTACGTTTGAGGTGGCCGCGGAAGCCGCCATTGAAGGTGGGATTGTCGACGTGGGGGTCCGGTTGCGGGAGAGAGACCCCAAGCTGCGCAAACGGAAGCTAGACGCGGTCCGCAAGGAGGGCGGCAAAATCCAGTGCGAGGTGTGCCCGTGCTCCCACAGCCATCGGTTCAGCAGATTTGTAGGAACACTCCTGAACACCGATGTGTTCAATAACTTTCCACTCTTCCCCTTCACTGTTATCGGTGGGTTGCTAGTCCAAATTTTCTGGGCGGTGGCCTAGTTACCGCGCTG
>CAYFOT010000120.1:0-2160 GCA_964344825.1 uncultured Actinomyces sp. | reverse complement strand
TGCTCGCTTTCCTGCCTACGAACTGGGCCAACGCTGCCGCTGCAAGGTTGTCAGCGTCGGGGCTTGCGGAAGCACGTGCAGAACATGGCGATAGTGACGCACAAAGGTATCCCACTTGGGTTCGCGCAGTCATGGCAGGCTATTGGCCGCTGATGACCGCGGTCTACCTGGCGTGGAGCTTCACAACGTCTGCATGGGATATCTCTTGGGTGGTCTGGCCCATAGGGGGCGCACTCTTCGGAGCGTTTGCCGCAGCTGTGTCCAGCATCTATCCGCCGGTTGTCTCAACAGACTGAGGTTGCGGGCCTCCGGGGAGGGCTCGCCCTCGCCCTCGCCCTCGCCGAGACTACACGCCAAACCGGATGAACGCGCGTGTCTCCCAGTCCAAATCTCGGATCTCCTTGAAGCCCAGAGACTCATAGAAGGCACGTTGACGTGGCTCATCGTCCGTGAGCAAGACCTGCTGGCGAACATGGGCGTACGGCGCAAAAACCTCTTCCATCAGCCAACGCCCAACACCGGTGCGCTGCCATTGGGGTCGCACCAAAATGTCCTGCAGGTAGACGATCGTGTAGCCGTCGCCCACTAGACGTGCAAGGCCCACCAACCTCCCCGTCGCATCCCATGCGGTGGCGACACGGAGCGAGGCCCCCACGCCCTCGCTCAACAACTCCGGATTCTCCGTGTATTTCGACCAACCGACGGAATCGTAGAGATCAACCAGCTCCTTCTGGGACGGGATCCTTGTCGTACTTATAAGTGTCTGAGCCATCTTTCCCCCTCCCCTCCGGGCGCCCAGGTCGCTACGGTGGTTAGCATGACAATGCAAACCTGGAACGACGTCCGCTCTAAGTCACTTCAGATGGCGACTTCCGCCACTGTGTTCACTCCGGAGGTTATGAATAGGCCTCGTCTTCTGATCCTATTGCACGGACTGACCGGAAACCATGCTGTGTGGGCGGTGCGCACGGACCTGCAGGCGCTGGCGGATAAGCACAGCCTGGTGATTGTGTTGCCGGATGGGGCGCGTTCGTTCTGGCTGGATCAAGCCGTCGGCCTGCGCTGGGGGAAGTGGGTCGGTTCGGAGCTGCCGGAGTTAGTGCGGGCGACGCTTCGGGTGTCTCGGCGTAGGGAGGACACGTTCGTGGGGGGCCTGTCGATGGGCGGGTACGGTGCTTTTCGAGCAGCCTTTGATCACCCCCACAACTTCGCCGGCGCCTTCGCTCTGTCGGGGACGCTGGACGTGGCGGAGGAGGCGTTCCGAGGGCGCCACCCGGATTTGTACGAGGTCGGATTTGGCAACCCCCTTCGCCCTCGCCCCGAAGATGACCTGGTCGCCAGGGTTTTGGAACGGACGGGCGAGGGCGTTTACCCGGACTCGCGCCCAGTCCCCCACCCCGGTGCGGACAACGGCGACTTGGGCGAGGGCGCAAACGCCGACTACGGCCACGACGCTATTCCAGCGCTGAACTCAGAGGGGGGCGGCGGAGCTGACCACGATCGGGACACCGTCCCAGCCCCGAACCCGGAAGTGGGCGGCGGAGCTGACCACGGCCGGGACACCGTCCCAGCCCCGAACCCGGAAGTGGGCGGCGGTGCCCGGTGCTCCCTTGCCGACGTGCGCTACTTCGCGGTGTGCGGGGAGAGCGACAGGCTGCTGGAGCAGAACCGGCGGTTCCGGGACGCCGCAGGGCAGGCGGGGCTGAAGTTGGAGTATCGCGAGGGGCCCGGGCACCACAACTACAGGTTCTGGAACGAGTGGCTGCCGGTGGCTTTGGACAGAATCGTGGGGCTGCCGCAGCGGGGCGCCTAGGCGCAACAGTCCTGAACGCTGAGTGCTGAACGCTGAGTGCTGGGTCCTGAACGCTGGGTGCTGAACGCCGAGTGCTGGGTCCTGAACGCTGAGTGCTGAAGGCCGAGTGCTGAGTCCTGAACGCTGGGTGCTGAAGGCCGAGCTTCGGGGACGCTTCCAGAAACGGCCACCGCCTGTTTCCTAAGACCGAAGGTTGTGGCACATGATCGATGGTTAATCCCAGGATTAACCATCGATATTGGGGATAACGTTCGGTCTTAGAATCGAGCCCCCGCGACGAGCCCCCGCGACACCCTCACTCACCCCGAACCCGGCCCTCACTCACCCCGAACCCGGCCCTCACTCAC
>CAYFOT010000119.1:0-2182 GCA_964344825.1 uncultured Actinomyces sp. | reverse complement strand
GAAAGTGTCTGTCCGACAGTTGGCGTCCCAATCACCGTCAATTTCGGTGGGGCAACCAAAGGTGGTGCTGCAGGCGGCGTCTTCAGCATGGTGACTTCAATGCTTTTCGTCGCTGTGCCGGTCACAAGGATCGAGTCCGCCGTCTGCATCGTTGGCTTGTTGTTCCACCACTGGCTTACTGCGTTCCCTCCTTCACTGAGGACGTTGAGACGGTAGGTCCCCGGGGCCAGACCAACCAACGGGACGACTTCCTTATCCACGGAGTTCCGCCACTGTCCGAAACGCTCCCAAACCAGCTTCCCGGTGCTGTCGTACAGCTTGAGGGTCAAGGTGCTCTCAACACCCACGCCCTCACCACGAAGCAACTTCACGACGATCTGTGCTCCCCGAGCCAGCGTCGCGTCGATTTTCCCCGTAGTTTGGCCCGCGCGGGTTACCACCGGTTTGGCGCCTGCCTGAGTGCTGGCACCGCCCACTTTTCCTGTCCACCATTGTTCGAGGACGTTTGCCGGCATCCCACTAAAGTCAGTCTTTTCCCCGAACTTGACGTTGTAGGTGCCCGGCGGGAGGTTGTCGACTTGGTATGTGCCGTCGTAGTAGGCCATCACGACGCGAGCCAACGCACCCGACTTTTCGTAGACGCCGACCATCACTTCGTCATCCTCGCCCTCGCCCCACGGGCTGGGAAGGTGGACCGTGCCTGCGATCGCGGACCCCTGTGTCAGCGTCACGTCAGTGTCGGCGCGCGTCGCCCCTGATCCCAGGGTGATTGGCGTGGCACCCGCCATCGATAGGGCACCCGCCAGCGTTCCATTCCACCAGTGCCAGGCCACGTCCGGCGCCCAGGAAGAGACAAGAATCTTGTATTCCCCGGCCGACAGTCCAATTATCTTGTATAGCCCCTGCTCATCGAGAGAGACTTCCTCGATCTTGTCGCCATCGGCGTCGTAGACGGACACCCACACTTGGTCCACCTGGGCGAGGGCGGGAGGTATCGTCACTTTCCCCGATATCGTGCCGCCCTTGCGCATGTTGGCGTTGATGCCCGCCTTCGCTTCGTTCTCCGCGAGGACGACTAGGCCAGCATCTTCCTCACTGCGAGCGTTGTCCCACCACTGCACCGCCAAGTTGACCGTAGGCCCCGGCGCAAATCGGACCCCGTATTCTCCGGCTGGCAGGCCCGCGATCTCATAGTCACCGTCCGCGTCTGGATGCCCCAACCAGAAGTCTTCGTAATCGGCATCAATAACTAGGACCCAGACGTCCTCGGCACTCCAAGGCCCGGGCGGTACGGTGACTTTCCCGGAGATGGAGGATGTGCCCGTCGCAGTATCGAAGAAGCCGCCTAGACGCTGGGCCAGCGACGCGCTCCCACGTGCGAATACTCCTTTCCGAGCATCCTCCCACTCATCCTCACTTGGGCGAGTGAACGGCCGCGTGCCCTCTACCTCTGTGTTTCCGCCGACGGTTTCCACGATCCCGGGTGCGCGCTCCACACCTGTTGCCCCCGAAGGAGCGTCCGGCGTGTCTGCCTTATCAGTTACTTCCGGCGCACCCGGCACTTCCGGTGTATCCGGCGCTTCTGGCACCTCCGGCTCCCGCGACTCCGCGGTCCCCGGCGGGGCCCCAGCTATGGACACATTGAGGCCCTCAAGTGATTCCCCGTCACCAAGGTCTAGCGTCGCCGCATCCGCGAACGCCGTCGCATCCCGATACCACAGGGGCAACCCGGCAATCGTGTCCGAAAGGTAAACGAGCTTATAGTGGCCCTGTCCGAGGCCGCCTATTTCAAACGTCCCGTCCCGCCCAACATCAGCCGTCGCGACCACCGGTATCGCATTTGTGATCACACCCTCGGCCACCGTGGGTGCCGCTTCCATACCTTCGACTACCATCGACGCCACTTCGCTGCCTTGCTCCAGAAGAACAACAGTCTCCGTCCGTTCACCCGTGCGTGATCCGCCGGACGCCTGCGCACCTTCGGTGGCCCGCGGGCTGTCGGCAGCCCGTGCGTTGTCCTCCAAGTCAACGATGAGAAGCAGGTCCCCGTAAGCCGGATCCATATCACCGGGCGTAGCATCGGCAGGGACGAGGGCGACCTGCACGTCACCTTCCGCCAACACCTCCCCATGGGGAACCGTCACAGTTCCGGAGATCGAGGACGCACCGGGGCTCCCGGCCA
>CAYFOT010000118.1:0-2242 GCA_964344825.1 uncultured Actinomyces sp. | reverse complement strand
CTTGCACCCAACACGCTTTCCAAGCGTGCGCCATAGGCCACTAGGCGAATCCTCCTAAGTCCGCAGGGGTAACCCCGCGAACTTGCTTGACAATACTAGCCCGCACCACGCGCCCTGAGCCAGCTGGGGAATGTGGCATGCGTCCCGTATACGGCTAATGACGGGGCCACACCGCCCTCGCCCCGCCTAATTCGGGAACACGAAACTGAGCATCAGGTCGTACAGGCGCCCCGCGAACCCCGTTTCTTCGACCATCTCTTCCCGGGCCTCCAACGCCCAATCGGGGTGGTCTGTGATTATGGCGTCCACGCTCTCCCTCAGGCGCAGCCGGATCCCCTCCTCCGTATTTACCGTCCACACGACATACCCCAACCCCTCCTGACCCGTCCGGTCCTGCATCGATGAGGTCGCCGACGACTCTTCAAGAACCAAGAAGTCCGCCAGCGTCTGCGGCAGTCCGAAGCCAGCGAACGGCATTATGTACCCCACTGTGCTGTCGGGGAGGATCGTCTTCAGATCCTGGGCGCTTTGGTGGTCCAACGTGTGGAACAAGTGGTTGTCCAGTAGGTCGTTGTCCTGGAGGAGGTCGACCACGTCCTGAACGTGGGTGTCGGTCTCCGCTCCGCTCAGTTTGATCTCAATTAGGAGCTGCTGGTCCAGTTCATTTGCGCGGGTCACATAGTCCACCAGCGATGGGATGCTGCCGCTCATCCCTCCCGCATGCACGGTCATGGCGGTGAGCTCGTCCAAGGTCAGGTCCTTCACATTCACGTTCTGACCCGTAAGGCGCGCCAGGTTCGTGTCATGCATGACCACGAACTTTCCATCCTTTGTCTGCATGGTGTCGAATTCGACGATTTCTGCGCCGGCCTGGTTGGCGGCTTCCAGCGCCTCAATCGTGTTCTCAACGCCGCCCTGCGTCCAGCCTCTGTGCGCAATGATTATCGTTTCGGGATGGTCTGAAAGAGCGTTCATAGCGGGGATGGCGGAAATCCCTAGGACCACGGCCAGCACGGCTGAGGTCGCCAGTCCGATTTTCAGTGGGTTGGACGAGGGCGTTCGCAGGTTTGCGCGTACGGGGCGTAGCGCCCCCGCATTGGACGCGAACGTGATCAGCACGCCTGCAAGAACCGCAACTGCCAGCCCCGACACGATAAGAACCAAAACCTCCGCCACTCCGAAGGAGAGGGCCGCGACCACAGGCGAGGCACCTGGAGCGATCCAGTCGGAAATGACAGTTGGCACAAGCATCGCGAAGAATACGGCCGTCAGGGCCCCAAGGTATGCCACCACCGTGATGAAGGCAGCAACTAGGATTGTCCAAGGTTTCAGACCTTTTGTTAGCCGCCAGGAGGTCTTGATGGATTTCGATCCGCCCTCGTCTGAGAACGCGAAAATGGGCAGCGTCAGGCACAGCCGCAGGTTCAGGTAGCCGAGCAGCGTATACGCGACGATCAGGAGGATCTGTCCGCTCAACTCCTTTTCCAGCTCCCCCGTGATAAACCGAGGGACGGCAACGGAGTGGAGCGCGGCTGACGTAAACCCGAAACCGGACAGCGGCAATACGACCAGCAGGTAGAAAGCCAGCTTGAGACTTGGCGGTGAAACCGTCTTACGAGCCAATCTCCCAACTTCTACCGCCAGCTGCCGCCACGTGAGGCCCGGATGGCGCAACAGGACCATGTAGGTCCCGAACTGAAGAATCAGCACCACCAGCACAATCAGCACCATGACGATCAACAACAGGACAGTTATCGGGAACCCGTCCCCGATCATCACGTCGTCGAGGTCGATGCCGTACATGCCGTTCGCGCGCAGGGCTTCCGTAAACACCCATCGTATTAGCGGGAACGCGACCACACTCATGATTATTTGCCAGACGATTATGGCCAGCAGTATGCGCCCGAAAACGGCGCGCAACTTAGACCACGTGTCCTTTAGGAGTATCAGTGGGCCCGGGTTCGTTTTTGTGCTCATCACGGTTGATTTTGCCACCAATTGCCTGTTGGCTCGCCCTGAGCTGGGAAGACCCCGCGGTTTCTGTACGATCGCGCGCGCTTTTTGGTGGCGGCGGGGGCGTTCTTGGCGCGACACACGCGCTGGTAAACCGCCGCGCAACGTCGGTATCGCGAAGGGCGAACGAGGGCGTCCTCGCGCACGCACCCAACCATGTAAACTAGGGGACGATCCCCCGTGCGACGGCATCACCCGAACCTCCCCAGGGCCGGAAGGCAGCAAGGAT
>CAYFOT010000117.1:0-2314 GCA_964344825.1 uncultured Actinomyces sp. | reverse complement strand
AAGGAACTCGCCTATTTCAGCGACAACAAACTATACGTCACGCGCCTGGAAGCGGTGGAGCAGATCTCCATCGGCACCGCCGTCAACGGCTATCTGGACATGGTGACCACGCCGTCTGGCGTCGGCTTCAAGTGGCGCGGGTAAGGAGGGTTTGAGCAACACATGCCGACATTTTCAACGACCGCGACGCAGCTCAAGTACGCAAGCTCCAGCTCATGGACGAGTGGCAAAGCCCGGCAGGGCGTCTATTCATCCACCCGTTATGAGGGCGCGATCCGCTTCACCGGTCTTTCGGATATGGACTTCTCGAACGTCGCGGTTAGTCAGATTCAGATGAAGGTCACCTTCGCGGCAGCGGGCGGCGCAAGCACCAAGTACCTCACGATGTACCAGGCGGCGCAGGACGCGATTTCTGGCAGCATCTCTGCCATGCGCGGCAGCTCCATCGGCGCCATCACGGTATCGGAGGCGTACAATCGCACCGCGACGCTCACCTTCAGCGAAACCGCGAACAGCGCGCTGTACGCGAAGCTTAAGAGTTATTTCACTTCCGGGCGCGAGACGCTGATCTTGTATGTGCCCAGCACGCGCGGCACCTATTCCGGTGGGTTCTGCTATGACTATCTGGCGGTCACCGCCATGACGTTGACCTTCACCTTCGAGTACCTCAAGAGCGATGGGTCGCTCGTCTCGACCAGCGTAGCCGCCGGGAGCGCGGCGCAGATGAACATCACCGCTTACAACAGTGCTTACTCGCATCGGATCACATGGCGGTTTGGGAGCAACTCGTATGTACAGAGCGTGGCGGCGGGTGTCACCAGTGCCAGTTACACGATTCCCCTCTCATGGCTGAGCGCGATTCCCTCTGCTGTCAGCGGCGGGGCGACGGCTGTGCTTGAGACGCTGGACGCCGGAGGCGCTGTACTGGGCAGCGTGAGTCTCCCGTTTACCGTCACCGCGCCGTCCAGCGTCGTGCCGACACTCGCGGGCATCAGCGCCTCGCCGGTCAACACCAACTCCGTATTGTCCGGCTGGAACATCTATGTGCAGGGGTCCTCGAAGGCGGCGATATCAATGCAGGGCGCTGCGGGCGCGCATGGATCGAGCATCGTTTCCTACTCCATCACGACCAGCCCGAATATCGGGAGCTCGGATACGACGTCCCTGAGCACCGGAACCCTCTCCGTTCCGGGAACCGTCACGGTCACGGCGAAGATTACAGACTCCCGAGGCCGAACCGCCACCAAGACGGCCACCTTCTCCGTGTACCCCTACGCCGCGCCCGCGTTCTCCTCAGTGGTGATGTACCGCTGCGACGTGAATGGCAACCGCAGGGACACGGACGGGACATACGCCTATGTGAAGGCGTCCTTCGGCTGTTCCGCGCTGTCGGGGTCAAACGCGGTCACCGGGCAGCTTACGCTTGCGCAGGTCGGCGGCGGATACTCCACCTCGTCCGCGCTCACCAGCGGCACGGCGCGCATTCTGGGCGGCAGCCTCGCCGTGGACGCGACCTTCAGCGTCATGATCACGCTGACCGATACGGTCGGCAAGACCTCCAGCTATGCGGGGGAAATCAGTTCGGCCACCTACATCATGCATGTGAAAAAGGGCGGCAGGGCTGTGGGGTTCGGCATGGCAGCCGGTGCGGACGACACGATTTCCTTCGGCTGGCCGGTGATCTTGGGCGCGGCGCTTCAGGTTGCTGCGACCGGATCGGGCGTGACCCCGCGCGCCCAATCGACGCGAAACCTCCTGTTTCTGGGTACGAACCTCGATTTTCAGGATACGGTCGTGAACTGGGGCGCGCAGGGGTTCGGATGGGCGTGGTATACGATGGCGACGGTTTCATCCGTGACCAACAAGCCCACGACCTACGGGTTTCTCATGAACATCCCGATCACGGGAGCGACAGAAGTGCACCAGTTGTACTTCGCCCAGAGTCACGGCGCGATCTACCATCGAGGCGGCAACGCCTCCGGTTGGGGCGGGAACTGGAAGACGCTCTTTGATTCGGCGACGGTCGTTCCGATCTCCGCAGGCGGCACCGGTCAGACCAGCGCGACGGGCATCCGAAACGCCATAGGCCTTGGCAACACCACAGGTGCGCTGCCCATCGCCAACGGCGGCCACGGCGCGGCGAGCGCCAAGCAGGGACTGATCAACCTCGGCGTCTTCTATTCAGCGACGCTCCCTTCCTCGGGCGCGGACGGACAGGTATGCCTGGTGCCTGTGAGCTAAGGAGGCGATGGCATGGCTATGACGGCGACAATCCACACCACGGAATGCGTATGGGGCTCATCTTCTTTCAACA
>CAYFOT010000116.1:0-2322 GCA_964344825.1 uncultured Actinomyces sp. | reverse complement strand
GCATCCCCGGCGCGGCACCACGCCGCGTTAGCCCCGGCGCGGCACCCCCGGCGCGGCATCACGCCGCGTTAGTCGCGCTTGCCACGCACCTAGCTCCCGCTGGGCTGTGCACTCACGCCGCCCTCGCCCTCGCCCCCACCGGCTTCCTCGGCATGGGCCGGGGCGCCCTCGCCCTCACCCTCGCCCTCGCCCTCCCCCGCGAGACTGAGCAGTTTCTCTTCGCGCTGGCGGACCTCGAACGCAAACGCAAATAGGAGGACGATCAGGGCAACCAGCCAGGTCAGAACGTAGAAGACGCGATGGTCAACCATCTGGTTCCACCCCTGCTGCGCGAACCCCGACACGGTCATCGCCCACCCCTGTTGCGAGTCCAAACCCGCCGCAATCGCAGTCTTGAACGGATCCACGGAGTCGGTGTTGACGCCGTCGAGGACGGTGCGTTTGTACTCGGCTGCGAGGATGGTCGCCAACTTCCCCGGGGTCAAGCCAACCAGCCCCAAAATGGTCCCGACCGTGGCGAATACGAGCGGGCGGCGATGGCTTTGAGGTAGAGATTTTCCTCGCCGGCGGAGATGCTGACCAAGGAGACGATCTCCCCCAGCAGGAAGCCGAAGACGGCGCCAGCAGCGGAGATGTCTAGAAGGAGGCTTGGGGAGACGGAGTCGAGGAGGGAGATACCCAAGATCTCATAGTGACTGGACGCCAGTGGTACAACGATCAGCGGGACCAGCGCGCCCACAAACACGCCGCCAGCAGCGCCGAAGCCCGCCCAGGTCCCCACGCTGATCGCGGCCCGAGTCACCGTGAGTTCACTTCCGTTGCCGCGCATTATTTGGAAAAGCACGACCAGCGAAATCGTCACCAGGTACGCCACCGTCCAGCAGGTCGCGACCAGCAGCGTGTAGAAACCGACGGCGTGGGAGACGAAGTCGGAGGTCTCGTTGGAGTTGATGTTCATGATGATCGACGCACCCAGCACGAGGGCGACGCCCGGAATTACCACCAACGCCGCACCGATGTTGAGCGCCATGCTGATGCGGCTTGCGGCTTTGCGGTCCTCGTTGCGAAGCTGCGTGGTGTCCAGCGATTTCCAACTGGGCAGCGCAACTTTCATAGCGAACCGCAGGCGCGTCGAGAGGTCGCGGCTGGTCGCCCCGCGGTGGGCGCCGTGCGTGAAGATGAGGGAGACCCAGAAGATGATCCCGACGACCAGCAGGAAGACCGCGGCCCAGACGAGGACGATGGTAGAGACCGCGGTTTCGTACAGTAACCCGATCAAGGCGATGGACCCCGCGACGAACGATACGATGCCAACGACCGACCAGATGAAGTGGCGGTGGGGATCGGCGTCCCGAATGGTCATGATGGCAGCCAAGAACCCAAGTCCCATGAGTAACACGGTGGCGCAGATCAGAACAGTCAACATGGTCCAAGCCTAAGTGTGTGGGGGCGAGGGCGGGGCGCTAGCTATACGAACACGCCCCAATCGCCGGCCGACTACCCGAGCATGCCCCGTCCTCGCGCCCACTGCCCAGACACTCCCCAACCGCGCGTCCACTGCCTGCTGACGGGGCGACACTCCCGCCCTGGAGAGCTAAAATCGGTTCCAATTGCTTACCAACGTGTGAAGGAGGCTCGGCCAATGATCCGTTACCGGGAAATCGTTCCCCAGGACGCAGATGTTTTGGAGGATTTCCTTTACCTCGCCTTGCATCAGACTGACTTGAATCAGCCGATACCTCGCGCTGCGGTGAGGGAGCCACAGTTGGCTATATACACTTCTGAGTGGGGTGCGGTCGGCGACGCAGGGTTCGTTGCAATGTCGATTGAGGGCGACGCGGCTGGCGCTGCCGGATCGGCGGGGGCGGTTGAGTCTGCTCACCGCTCAGTCCACGCCGGTGGATCGGCGGGTTCCGCAGGCGCCCAACGCGTTGTCGGGGCGGCGTGGGCTCGCATTCTTTCGGGGGAGGTCCCCGGCTACGGCAATGTGGATGAGAATACGCCGGAGTTCGCGATCTCGGTTCGTCCGGAGTTCCGGCGCCGTGGCATCGGTGAAGAGCTGCTCAACCGTCTAATCACTAAGTTGGCGTCGCAAGGATACGCGCAGGTCTCTATATCTGTGCAGAAGACGAATCCGGCTCACCGCCTGTACCAGCGAATGGGCTTTGAGGTCCTCCATGACCGCCAAACCGACTGGGTGATGGTGAAGGATCTGACGCAGTACTGAATTGGGAGTTGAGTGGCGCGCCTTCTACTAGGTACGACCTGACCTCAACCAAGCGAGGCAGCCGTAGCCAGATGCTCCGCGCCCTCGACCGGCTG
>CAYFOT010000115.1:0-2405 GCA_964344825.1 uncultured Actinomyces sp. | reverse complement strand
AAAGATGAGTCGGACAACGACCAGCCATTCGATTCGTCAACACACTCAAGACGGAAGTGCAGCACCTGCGTCGTTGCCGAGTCCTCGGGCGTCAGCACCCACTGCAGCTCGCCCTCGCCCAAAACCGGGTGGGACCTGCGCAGTTCCAGCATCTCCTCATAGAGAGACAGCATTGAGTCCGGATCTTGCTCCTGCGCCTCCACGGTAAGCGGCGCCCACTCGGGAGGCTGCGGGAGCCACGTCCCACCCGTCTTACCGGCAGGATCCGTGGACGACGCCGCGCTGGAAAACCCAAAAGGCGGCGCTTGCCCGGACCACGGCAGGGGCACCCGGCACCCATCACGCCCCAGCACTTCCCCGCCGGAGCGCAGGAACCCAGGGTCGGTCCGCAGCTCATCGGGCAGATCCAGCACTTCGGGCAACCCGAGCTCCTGTCCCGCGTAAATGTACGCGCTCCCCGGGAGCGCGAGTAGCAGGAGCGCCATCGCTCGCGCACGGTCCCATCCGACGCCAAAAGTTTGCGAATGGGTCGACGATCCCCGGGGTGGAGCGAGGGCGGACGAGGGCGACATTCCATCGACGCCCGACGCCCCATCGACGCCCGGCGCCCCACCGGCAGACTCCGCAGCGACCGGCACATACTCCCCGACCAGCGCCTCCCCCGACGCATACCTAGTCACCGCCCGGGTCGTATCATGGTTCTCAATCACCCACGTCGTCGGAGCGCCCACTGCCTTCGCAGCCGCAAGGGACTCCCGGATACCCCGCGCCACCTCCCCCGCATCCCACGGTGACTTCATGAAGCGAAAATTAAACGCCTGGTGCATCTCATCAGGACGCAAGAAAAGGGCAACCGTTTCCTCATCCGCACCCGTTTCCAATACGGCCACCGAGCCCGGATACTCCTCCATGATCTGGCGGAAACGCTGGTATATGGCGTGCACCCGACTGCCCGGCCCCTTGGGAATCGCCGGCGAGCCATCCTCCGTGTCCCTCCATGCGCGATCCTTAATCAATGCGTCCGACACGTCGATCCGGAAACCATCGACGCCCCGGTCAAGCCAAAACCGTAAGACGCCCTCGAAATACTCTAAAACGCGCGGGTTTTCCCAGTTGAAATCGGGTTGCTCCGGCGCGAACAGGTGGTAGTACCACTGCCCGGACCCGTCCGGCACCCGCGTCCAACTTGGGCCGCCAAAAACCGACCGCCAGTTGTTCGGGGGAAGGTGACCGCCCCGCCCTCGCCCATCCACAAAATGGTAAAGGTCGCGCGCCGGGCTGCCTGGTTCCGCGGCCAGAGCCGCCGCAAAGAGCGGGTGCCGGTCTGAGCTGTGGTTCGGAACCAGGTCGATCAGCACCCTAATGCCCCGCGCATGCGCGGCGGCCAAGAGGTGATCGAAGTCGGCCAGTGTCCCAAACACCGGATCTACATCGCAGTAGTCAACCACGTCGTAACCAGCGTCAACGCCCCCGGACGGGTAGAACGGACTCAGCCAAATGGCGTCGATGCCCAAGCGCTCCAAATGGTCAAGGCGCGCCGTGATCCCCGGTAGGTCGCCCACTCCACCGCCTGACGAGTCCGCGAATGAACGCGGGTAAACCTGATATACGACTGCGTTCTTCCACCAGTCCGGCGAGGGCGTCCGCTCCGTGGCGACGCGCTGCACCTCAGGACGCTCAGTAGCGTCTTTACCTGGCCGCCCGCTCATGTATCCGCTCATCCCCACTGGTTATGCGCCAGTCCATGAAAATGATGGACATCCCCGCGCGCTTAGGGGCGGCCAAATAGGGGCCGGCCTGCACAACCAGTGACTCATCCAGCGGGAACCAACGAACCAGACAGAACTTTTCACCATCCACCTTCGCACGCACAACGACCGTATTGTCCTGCCACGACGCACGCACGCGTATGGCCCTGCCGTTCCAGTCGGCGACACCGCACGAAGACCAGTCGGACAGTTTGTTAGTGACAACCGCACCCAGTCGCAACTGCCCGTCAACCAGCTCCATGCCAGCTTTCGCCCAAATCTCATCGGACACGTGCAGGAAGATCCCGGCCTGATCGAACTGGTCGATCATGTCCGCTATGAACTCCACTTCCATAGCCATCCCGGGCTTGAAGTCGACTAGGAGGGCGTTTTGGGTGAACACCGTTGACCCGTCATCCGCGCCCCGCCACACATCAGAGTGCGGGGTGGCAGTGACTTTCAGTCCCAGTGGCGTCATCGAGGTGGCCTCTGGTTCATTCGTCCAAGAGCCAGCCGTCCAAGGCACGACAACCTCTGAGTCGGGATTCATGGCTTCCACTTCCTCGTGGGAATTAACGGTCAACAGAACTCTATCGAACTAACCCGCGGTCCGGCGCGCACAAACGGCTCCGTGAGGCGCAGGTTACATTTGGGCGA
>CAYFOT010000114.1:0-2433 GCA_964344825.1 uncultured Actinomyces sp. | reverse complement strand
GCAGTTGGACGTTGGGTCCAATCTGGCAGTCGCTCCCGATGCTGATCCTGCCCACGTCTAGGGCCGTCAGGTTGTAGTTGATGAACGTCCCGGCCCCAATGTGAAGGTTTTCGCCGTAGTCCACGAACAGTGGCGGGTTGACGTGGGCGCCCTCACCAAGCGACCCAACCAGGTCGGCCAGGATGGTTCGCGCTTCCGGGTCGCCAGCAAGGTAAGCCCGGTAGTAAGCATCCGCAAGGCTAACCCCCCGCTGGTGCAGGCGAGCGTTATCCGGGTCGTCCGCAATGTAGAGGTCACCGGCCAGCATCCGCTCCCGGTTGGTACGAGGGTCACCCGCAAAATAGTCCTTGGTCATGCCCCGACCCTATCCGGTAGTCCAACCCCCGCCGGAAGGGGACGGGGGAACACCCGCACCGTCAGTCGGTGGCTACCTGCACCACTTCCCCCGCAGAGGACAACAGCGCGCCAAGAGGGGGCAGGTCGGACCCTCGGAGCATATGGTCCAGTGCGCGCCTCGGTGATTCAGCTCGGTTCAGCCGCTCAAGCCACGGCGTCCAAGCGTCGGCGTCCAGTTGAAACGCTGGGGAAACGTCCTCGTACCACTTCTTGAAAAGGTGACCGTGGTCCGCTTCGTTGAGCTCGCCGCGCCTACGCTTCTGCGACAACAACTGAGCCAACAGGTAATACTGCAGCGGGGTGAACCCAGCGCCAGCCAATTCGGCGGCCGCATCCTTCCAAGGCTGGGGAATGCTGTCATTGCCCCGAATAACACCCCTAGCGATCAGGGTCATGAGACTAGCGCCGGGGAACCAGGGGCAGAAGTCCACCAGGTAGCGGGACCACACGGCCCGATCCGCTTTGGGCACCTCACCCCACCCGTGCACATAAGCGAACTTACGGATCCCGCCAGCAGCAGGATCGACTGGGAAATCAGACATGGGAACATTCCTTACCGGATCCCGGCGCACAAACGCAGCGGGACCCATCGACTTGCACGAACGTTTGCTCATGCCGGTTCTTCCCCTGGGGCACCCCGCTCGATGGAGAGGGTTGCCGTGCAGCCAGCCAGGTACTGAAAGCTGCAACTCTTGAACCTGCGAAGACGCTAGCACAGTCGGAGGGCGTCCGCTGCGGAGGGTCTGGCGGACCTCCTTCTCGAGGTCGTCCAATGGCGCGTCGAGCAAACGCGATGCGGGAGCGGATCCTAGGATCGGCCGACGACCTGGAGACGGGAACTCCGGAACGTACCAGCCTGCTCCGCTCTCCGCGTAGACGTCACGCGCCTTGCTCCCAACGGCGAGGCGAAGCCGAGCAAGTTGGAACAGAGCGACTGGACAGAGCCGCCACTGGGCGACCTCAAGATCGCGCAAGACGGGAGTCTGGTGGACGAGGGAGAGCGCACCATCAAACGGGCCGAGTTCCGCCTCCAGGCGGCATTCGGAAAATAGCTTCGAGACGAGGGACTAAGTCCTAAGCGCCTTCCGCTCCCCGCCGACGGAACCACCCTGGAGCCGGACTTGTATGTCCCCCAACCTAGGAACTGAATAGTTGAGGCGAAGGCTTCGCCGTCCCGAGGGTATCTTCGGACGGCGAGGCCAGGTACTCGACTACGTGCACGTGGCTCGGGAGCACGGTATCGCCGCGCAGCCAGCCATCTTCCTGCCCGACTCCCCCTCGGGACAGCTGCAGCAGCTCCTGCGGAACCTGGGGATCGTATTGATTGTCCTTTCCGACGAGGGCGAAGTCACGGTCTCCGAGCCCAATTCAGCCTCCTGAGCCAGGTGGACGAGCCGGCTCGTCGCCGACCTCGGAGATCTCACCACGGGCGACGATCTGGAAGTCATGGCCCCGACGTGGCGGACCGCTGACTTTCGCCGCCTGTCGCGCTGCACTCTTCCCCACGCAGCCCACAGATGGTCACTTAGCCACACCTAAGTGACCACACTCGCGTATGCTAGGAACATGAGAAGCATGACGGTGGACCCGGCACACCTATCGAACGACGACTGGGCCCGCGTGCGGGAGTTCTTGGACGCAGCGAAGCGGCGTGGTGAGGTAGTGGACTTCTCGACCCGGATGGACCTGCTGACCCCGGCAGAGGTCGCGAAGCGGCTTGGAATGTCTCGCTCCACGGTGTTACGTCGCATTGCGGATGGCGACATCGACGCCATAAAGGTCGGCACTCACCACCGCATCCCAGTGCGCGAGTACGAGCGGTATAGCCGGAAGCTAGTCCGCCGCATGGCCGAAGCTTCTGCCTCCGACATCGAGGCCGAGCTGTTCGGTGACTGAAGCACCGCTACTCTTCTTCGACGCCAACGCGCTTGCCTCCCCGGTCACCCGAACTTTGTTGATCGCCGGCGCTCGAGCGGACGGCCTGCGATGGACGTGGTCGAGGCACGTCGAAGCTGAAGCCGATCGGCATGCCCGCGG
>CAYFOT010000113.1:0-2440 GCA_964344825.1 uncultured Actinomyces sp. | reverse complement strand
GGTTTGTTCCGTTTGCAAACATGCCTACATTAGGGGTAGTGGCACGCAAGACAGAGAAGGCTTCCGCCATTTGGCAAACACAAAACCCACCTGTCAACGTGCTTCAAATCACTTCTACGTTTTTGCGTCACTTATCCATCAATATCTTCTCTCTAACCATTGGAGGCTCTATGGCTGCTGTCCTGCTGAATAGAGGTTGGAATATGGTTGAATCACGGGGCACGTTGATAACTGCTGATACGTCGACTGCATGTGAAAAGGACTAGCTTCAGGTCCTACGCCGAGGCAACTTGGCGGCGTACGAAGAACTGTGGTGCCGGCATCATCGACCGCATTGACGTTGGCTCGCAGGCTGGCGCCGGGTCACGCCGAAGACTTGGTCGCTGAATCGTTTACCGTGGTTCTTCACACGATCGTGGTTTCCGGAAAGGGGCCCGTGAACGGATTCCGTTCATTCCTGTTTGCAACGATGCGCAACAGCGCTACCCGGTGGTCTAAGGAACGAGACATAGTCTCTCCCGTAGCCGACCCAGATAAGTTCGGAACAGAGGAAGCCGATAACGCCTCCATTCCTCTTGAAACTGCGGAAGATTCAGCGGCCCTAATACGAGCGTTCCGACACCTTCCCGCGCGTTGGCAGCAAGTGCTGTGGCTGGCTGAGGTGGAGGAGACCCCGCGCCCCCAGATCGCGCTAGATCTTGGGATCAAACCCAATGCCGTCTCGGCTCTTCTGTGCCGGGCACGCAAAGGACTCCAGGTTGCATGGTTGGAGGAGCTACTCCCAAACAAGCTCAGGCACAACAAGCACCACTTTGCGAAGGCGCTTGCCAAGTACGTATCGGGGCAGTTGTCGGAAAAGAAGAGGGACGAGGTCGCCAGCCATCTAGCAGCCTGAAGCCAGTGCGCGGAGGCACATGAGGAGCTAACGGACGCCTGGTGGAAGATGGGTAACCACACGTTGAAGACCCTAGGTTTTGGCGCACTCGGAGCGACCGCAACATTGAAGGGACTGGCCGTTGCCGCCACAGTCTTGCTGATGGTGGACGTGGCCGTGCTTGGTGCAGTTTCTTTTTTGGGAAGGAGAGCGGCGTTGCGCTGGCATCCGGGAGCGCCACCAGCACGACTCTGGGTTTGGTCGAGGACGAGGCAACTCCGCCCTCGACCAGTCCCTCAAATCCAGCTGAAGATGCTGAACGCCCCCCGCCACCAATTGGAGCGGACGATGCCGGTAACGGCTCATGGCAAGGTCCTTCCACGGCGATACCGGACCCAGCAAACCCACCCGGACGTTTTTCCGGAGACCAGTGGGTCCCCTACCTTGACATTTCTTGAGGTGGCACTGCTTATCAACCAGCCGAGCGACCCATCCCTTCCTCTCCCGAAACCATCACTCCACCCTCGGAACCAGGCATTGAAGAGACGGTGGTCCTTGAGGCACCGCAGTTTCTGCCTCTACAAGCCATGGAGTTCATTGCACCGGTAATCGCGGGAAAAGCGAATCCCGGGGCGACAGTTAATATCGAGGTCGCCGCATTGGCGGACACACGGATGGGCTCTGAAGTGTACGTGACGCAAGCGGACGAGACGGGTCGCTGGTCCTTTGACGTGTCAACCCTTGCTCTGGATGAGACCCAGTACATGCTCCAGGTTTGGCAGTTTCATCGCGAAATGGCGTCGGTGTCACGTTGCTCGGCCACCTTTCGATCGATGCCGTCGACGCGGAACTAGACGGCTTTCCGGTTGACTTCAACGGTATGGCCAACGGAACGGTCTGTCTGGTAACAGACACGGACCAGCGTTTCGACATCCCACTTGATGGTAACGGTACTGCTAGGCGTTTCATACGTCTGGTCGGGGCCGGGAACTATGAGCTGCGTTTCCTAAACTGCGAAGGGCAGCGCTACGGGCCTGCACTTACCAGTCTGATTGAGGTCGTTCCTGATGGCATGCCGACTCTTGGAGCATTCATTGACCTTGGGGAACGGCGCGTTTTAGTTGACATGGAGTAGTTGCGCCGCTCCCAAAAGGAAATTTTTGGGATCCACTAGCGACGCCGCCCGCATGACAATAAGCGACGCTTCATATAAGGGACTGCGGGTGGAGCCGGTTGGTCCGCCGCTTGTTTTGTTGGCTCTAATTCTTGACGCAACACACCCTTCGTTCAATCCGTTGAACGCCCACGTTCAAACCACGGTTGTGCTGGCAATTTTCCCGAGTTGACTCATCGCGTGACCATCTGAGTTTCGGCTTTGGGTTCTACCTGCGCATATGGGGGGTGAATGCTTCACGTGTGCACTTGGGGCGAACCAACAACCTTCATAAGAGAAAGGCGGCAATATCGACGGAAGGATGGACCCAAGAACAGTCATGTCTGGCCTAATGGTCTGGTTTAAGAACGAAGGAATAGGTGACGATGTCGCCTGCCAATCCACGTCCTCCG
>CAYFOT010000112.1:0-2494 GCA_964344825.1 uncultured Actinomyces sp. | reverse complement strand
GGCCTAATCATCGCGAACGACTCCGTGCCTGGGAGCTCCGAAACGGTCCCGACGCATTCGAAGCCATATCGCTCGTAAAGGCGCCTGCTTGCTGGCGTCGTTGACTCAAGAAAAACTGGCAACGGATACTGGTCTATTAGCTCCAGCCGACGCCCCAGAAGTGCTCTTCCGAGGCCCTTTCCACGCTCCGCAGGGTCTGTCACCAGATCGCGGAAATACCAGTGCGCTTCATTCGGGTGGTAGATAGCCATCACTGATTCGTGACGTTCTGATCTACGCATCCATGGGAGGACCGCTCCCATCGCACGATCTGCCACGCGTTCGGCCGTAGATTGCTTGTGGCTGTTGCCGTCGGGCGTCTGGTAGTTGAGCGCGCCAACCACTTTGCCCGCGTCGTCGCGCACCACGTCCACATGATGCGTCCGCCCCCGACTTAGCTCCCGCAGGAAGGACTGTCGGATCACCCGTTTCCTTGCACGGTCCGAGGGCACAATCGCACTCCACACGGGGTCGTCATAGAACGCGTCCGCGTATAGGTCGGCGATCCTGTCAATCTCGTCGGGGCGTGCGACACCAACGGTAGTCATCAAACTCCAATGCTCTGTAACGGTTATTTCTTGTCTTTAGCGAACAAATAGTACGCCGGCAAAATGCCCGCGGAGTTCACGATCGCCAAGGGAATGATCCATGCCTTGTCATTTGACTTGATTGCTTCTTTTATCGCGAGCGTCTTCAAAACCAAGTCCGTCGCGATCAGCGCCTTAAGGCCTAGCGAAAGCGGGGCAGAGAGCCGCGGGTACAACGCTGGCCCGCGTCCGCCGTAACCGCGCATCTGGCCCCCGCACTTTACATACGCACGCGCTTCCAGTGGGCCACCATGATGGTGGACCGTACACGCGCAGTCGTGGGTTTCGTCCACTACCATCCCACACACGGGGCAGACGTGCGCGCTGCCGTGCCCGCCGCAGCCGCAGGCGCATGTGCACGTCTGGCTGTCGCATGGGCCGTGACCGCAGTTGCAATCTCCACCGGAGCAGCCGCAATCGTCCTCGCAATCACAGATCTTTTCCGAGGTCTTATCTCCGCAGCAGGAGCAGCCGTGGGCACAACATGCGCACTCATCCGATCTCAACGCGGCCTTGCAGATGGGGCAAGCGCACTTCTTACAGTCGCACTGCGCGTCCTTTTGTGAACTCCGATCCGCGCTGGCCATGACTTTCTCCTAACCGGGCCGGAGCTGCGAAAGCCCCGCCCTCGTCATTATCAGACTACTCCGCAGCATTCTGAATGGCGAGGGCGGGGCGGCGGGCTTTGAGCACAAGGGGACGCTCAACGCCCGCCCGAAGATGCCTGCGGGTTACCGGTCTGGGGTCTCCCAGATCGTTGCCAGCTTGTGCATCTTCAGCGAGGAAACCGCAATTGTGCCCGACTCACTGGTTATTTCTATCGACCTTGGACCAGCGTTCGGGAAGCTAAGCGAGGTCAGCGTTTCTTCGCCGTCGTTCGCGAAGATCTCAATGGAGCCTTGGTCAACGAAGATACGCAGCTTCAGCTTCGAGCCGAGCAGCTGAACCGCACGATAGCCACGGTCACCGTTGCCGGCTAGGCGCCTGTCGATGAACACAGTCCCGGCCAGGTCGTCGTATCCCACGAACGTGTGGGAGCATCCACTGGTCTTGTGAACCAAGAAGCCGATGCGATCCGAGGTCGTCGCGTCGAGGTCGAATTCCGCCTCAATCTCCACGGGACTCAAGTCTTCGCCGAGGACGAACGTGTCGTTCACGCCCATATCGAACGCTTCGAAGCCCACGGTGTCGGTGCGCAACTGGGTCAGTTCGGCAAGTGGCTTGGAGATGAGGTTCAGGTTCTCATCGAGGGAGAGCTCCCTTGGAATGGTCAGCTGGCCACTCCACTGGTCCTTTTCCTGCGTGGCGATCGGGAGGGTGAATGCGCCCATCCATCCGAAGACGATCCGGCGACCGTCTGGGGCTTCGAACGTTTGGGGTGCGTAGTAGTTGTGGCCCCAGTCCGACATCCGGTACTCGGTAAGAGGTTCGAAGTCCTCACCGGGCGCCCAGTTTCCGACCACGTAGCCGGAGCCGTGTCCGTTGCGTGAGCCGTACTCCTGGGGGATTGGTCCCATTGGGCCGTACTGGAGCACCCACTTGTCACCAAGGGGGAACATGTCCGGGCACTCCAGCATGAATACGTTGGGATCCGGGTCCTGGAAGAGGATGCGTTCGAACGTCCATTCGTGCATGTCCTTGGATGTGTACAGCCAGACCTGTCCACGGTTTTCCTTCGAGGACGCCCCGAAGATCATTTGCCAGGTGTCCCCCATCTTCCAGACCTTGGGGTCGCGGAAGTGGAGTAGACCTTCGGGGGAGTCCACGATCATCTTCTTATCTTCGAAGGTGATGCCATCCTTTGAGGTGGCCATCATTTGGACCTGGAGGTTGCCCTCATCCTCATTCACGCCGTTGCGCCAGCGGTG
>CAYFOT010000111.1:0-2497 GCA_964344825.1 uncultured Actinomyces sp. | reverse complement strand
ACGGATGCGGACCGCTGGGCTGGCACTCCCCGCTTGGTAATAGGCGCCTAGGGCGGCTAGTCGCAGCCCGTGACCTCGTAGAGGGATGCGTCGCCCTCGCGGGCTCTGAGTTCGAATCCTGGCGTCCTCGCAATGTCCGCCCAGCCGGGATACGGGCGGTTCTCGTTGCTGATGTAGATCCCGTCGTTGAAGTCGAGCACCCAGCGCACGCCGAGGTCATCGATAACTTCGCACACCTCCGGGTCGGTGCCTAGTTGATCCAGGCCGTTCACCAGAACTTGCACTGTGGGGTCGTTGTCCCGTCCGACGTGATACTGCGTGACGTTTATCCCTGCCAGGGCGTAGGCCATCGATCCGCCGTCATACGGGTTGACGGCTATGACATCCCCCTCAGGCACGATGGAGGGCAGTTCCTCGATGAGCGAGAGTTCATCCGCGGAGACCACGCGTGAGTCATCCGTTACGGAGTACATCGTGCCTCCTTCTTCGACCGCTCTCTGTCGCGCGCTACCGACTTGGGTTGCAACCGCCAACAGGGACACGAAGGAGATTCCCAGGACAGGCCCAACCCACGACCGCCCACTCGCGCGGGTGCTGGACAGCCAGGGCTCGAGAGGGCGGAGAACCCAGGACAGGCCCAGCGCTGCAAGAGGGATGGCGGTGAGGGGTAGGAATGCAGCCAGGCGATAAGGGTCGCCGTACCATGGTGCCAGCAGGTAGATGCGCCAGTAGCCCATCGTCTCTGCTGCTCCCACCACCCAGAATCCAAGCAAGACAACATGGGTCGTGAGTAGCCACCAGAACCTTCCGGTCCAAATGACCGCGAGGATGCCGAGCAGGAGAAATGCGACGCCCGGCCAGTAAGCGGAGTTTTCCAGAGGGGAGACCAGAACGCCCTCAATTAGTGCCTCCACGAAGGTTCTCCTTGCATCCCATCCGGTCGGTGAGGGACGGAGCTCGTGGAACAGTAGATAGGCGCCAATCAGCCAGACGGCCAAGACCGGCAGTTGAATCAGTGTCTTGCGGGTTACCGACCGGGCGCGGAGGGCCGCCACCAGTGGTCCCGCGGCCCAGAAGACCACCATTACCGAACCGACAACGGAAACAAGCATGACTGTGACGTTCGGGTGTGCCAGCGACACACCTCCGATCCCAACTATAAGAAGCAGCCACGCGGACAAGGTGGGATAGCGCGTGCCGCGTCCCAATCCGAGCAGACTAACCCCTAGAGACATGACTGCGGGGGCGATGGCCCCCGCAAGCAGATTCGGGTACAGGACCCCATACCACGCGTACAGGTGAGGGAAAGCGGTGAATCCCGTCAGTAGAACGGCGGCGCCCATTAGTGGCACGGGGCGTAGTCGGAAGAGTGTGCGGAGCAGAGCCAGCATGCTCACCGGCCAGAAGATGGCTACGGTGGCCAAGGCGGTCGCATTCGTTGCCGTAGGAACGCTCGTGGTTCCGGTGAACATCATCACTTGACTTGCGATGTTGTGCCAGGCAACCGGGTAGAACCCGGAAACTCCGTCCATACTGTCGGACAACGTGGTCGCTTGGTGCTCCGATACCATCCACTGGGTCAGGTTCAAGTGGTGGATCGCGTCCCAGGACTGGGAGAAGTTCTCGGGTTCTCCGATCATCGCCAACAGATCAAGCGTCAAGAGAACTGCCGAGAGCGCGGCCGCGGCCACGAACCACCATACGGAGGTCAAACCTCCCTCTGGCGCCCTTGCGGGCTTCCATCCGACACGGCGTATGAGCCACATGACCAGGGAGGCGACTGCAAGTATGACTGCCAGGCAAGCGATGAGGGCCAGAGGCGTCCAAGCGAAGCCAAGAAGATCGCATGCGTAGGCGGAGACTCCGATCATCGCCACGCCCACCAGAGGAGCAAAGAACCACACAGTCGACCAGGGGAGGCCAAGAAGGCGGGCCAACAGAGCGCCCGGCACCATGACGAGCCCTGCCGCGACTAGGGTGAGGAGGAGTACTGGAAACCACATGGTCAAGTCGTCCGCGCTTTCATCCGGGGTATGTCTGTATTGTAAGGCGGTGGCATTCGCGCCCCCTGTCTGAGGGTGCGACTGACACCGCAAGTGGCGAGACACTAGGAGTGCTATGAGGCGTCTGCTCGAGATCCTGGATGCGGCGCGATACGAGGACGTGGTGAGTCGGCTGGATGCGCGTCAGCTGGGGCTGCTACTTGGAGCGCTGAACTACCACGCGCTAGTCAACCCGGGAGAAAAACTCGACATTGAGGTCTACGTGGGGACCCCGGCGGATTTCCCAGCGCTCACGGACGTCTCAACAATTACCGGAGATTGGCGCTACGGTCCCGTACCTCCTGAGTGTGTTGGATCTTTTGCCATGAGGAGCCTGGTCGATGGTCAACCCAAGCTGGAGCCAGCCGTTGACGAGCGCGATCAGTCTCTCTTCGTTCCCGGTAGCTGCCGCTACATTCGTATTTCACCCACGGTCGACAACGATGCAGAAGCCC
>CAYFOT010000110.1:0-2565 GCA_964344825.1 uncultured Actinomyces sp. | reverse complement strand
CAATGTTGGTCTCCAGCGCCTCCAAAATGGCCGCGTCCGCTGCCGTATCCTCCGGCACCTTCCGCATCAACTCAAGCGTTTCCTTGATGATCGTCGGCGAATCCCCAGCCGCCAACCCCAGCAACACGTCCGACACCCACCCCGGGTACGCGCCCGCGACGTCCAACAACTGGTCCTGCGTTTGCGCGTCGAGTGCGACCGCCCCCACCTCCGGCGGAATCCCGAACGTCTCATAAAGCGAACGATCCGTATAACCAACCGCGCCCAGCCAGGAGTACTTCTCCGTCGGCATCCACGACTGGTCGGATTCTGCGGAAGGGGACGAGGGCGAGCCCGCGTGGGCACCGTAGCCGCCAGCGGCACCCGGCGCCGGTGAAGACCCGAACGAGGGCGCCACCTCCACGTGATGCACCTCCGAGATCATCACCTGCCCATTGACCGGGTTCACCTCCGCGTGCAGCCGCGTCGCTATCCGGATCGCCTCATCGTGATCCCACACCCCGTGCACCACGTACACCGAATCGGTCGGCCCCTGCATCTTTATGAGCACAGCCCGCAGCCGATCCGTCACGCGAGCCGTCCGCACCCGGTCATCCACCGCATTCTTCATCGGCTCCACATGCAGCCCAGGCGTCGTGTCATCTAACCCAAGCTTCACTATGAAGTTCCCGAACGCGCTGGCATCCGAGCCGTCCAGTTTCCCACTGGCCAACTTACTCATCATCACCTGCGGCATCCGCGCACCTACCCTTTCGCCCGCTCTAGCGCCGCCACGATCGCGTCGACCTCTGCCTCAACCAACGTCCACCCTTCCTTTTCCGCAAGGGTAACTTCCGCCTCCGACATCTCCGCGTAAGGCACCGCGACCTGCACTTCTTCCCAGCCGAACTGGAAGGTGATGCCGGAGGAGGACTCGGCCCCTAGTTCCGGCCCCTCTTCCACGCCGGCTTCGACGAGGGCCGCGAAGAGCGCCAGTTCCTCGCCCTCGCTGTCCTCACCCGCGTCCCGCCACGCCGCCGGCCACGCGCTCACGTCCACCACGTAATCGCGGCCGTCTTCGAACGAGGGCGAGCCCGTGTCCGGCGCCCCGCCCGCACCCCCTGTCGATGAGGGCAGGCCCGACGAGGACGTGCCCGCGAACTCGAGCGAGTCCGCAGAGCCACCCGCAAAGGCCACGGGCGTTGTCGCCGGCGTGGGGGAGAGCTCGTCGGCCAGCTCCCGATACGTCGTAATCGTCGTCGGCCAGTTCCGCAACGCGACCGCGTTGGAGTAGCGCAGCCACGTGCGCCACGAACTCGGGTCCGGCGCCTCATGGTCATCAATCGCGACTAGGAAACCCATGGTGCCGTTGGCCTCCAGCGAGACCAGAAGCAGCAGCGCGCCCTCGCGATACACCACGACCAGGCGGCTATCTCCCGTCGGCTCCGCGATCTCCTCGCCAGAGAGGACTTGGAACGCCAACAGCTCTAGCGAGACCGAAACGTCAACCGCGAACGCCGTACCCTGCTGAGCAATCCCCAGCGGAATGGCCCGAGCAGCCCGCGCCAACCCCTCCGGCTCGGGCCCCGATATCCAGTCCACCAGCCAATCCAAGGGGCGGGACTGAATGGCGCGCAAGGCTTCGGGCTTCGCCTGCAACCGCGGTTCATCTTGCAGAGACGCCGCGAGATGCGGTGGTATCAACGGCTGTAGCGGAGGAGCATCCGGTTGCACGTCAGCAGCCGTCACAGCCAAGACAACCATGGGGCGCTCACCGGGCGTCCCCTCACGCAACGCCTGCCTCTTATATGAGTCATCGTCCAACCGCAGATTCTTCGCCGCCGCGTGGAACTCATACCCGTCCGTGTAGATCGCGACCTTCGGGATCGACGCGTCGGAGCAGCTCAAGACGAAGTCCGGCTTCGTGAACCCGTGCGACACCTGCGGCTCCAACGCCCACCTGCGCCCCGAATTTGTATCGACGGAGCCGAAACGCCACACCTCGCCCGCCGACGTAGCCGTCGCCTTGATCGTCACCAAGTCCTCAAGCCGCTTGCGCAGGGCCTCGCGGAACTGGATTTCCAGGGCTGATTCGGTGCCGCGGTGCATCTCAATCCGCTCATCAACCACATGCCACTTTTCGAACGAGGGCTCCTCATCGCCCTCGACCGTCAGCAACTGCGCCAACGCGCGCTCGGCGGCCGCACGCGACACCCGATTCTCCTGCCCGCGCGGCGTGAACGGCAGCAGGCAGTTGTGGCAGCTGGGGTGGCCAAGGGACTCGCACTCGCAACCCCGCACCACCTGATAGGAGGCCTCCAGGACCTCAAACAGCGTCTCCGGCTCTGCCCAATCCGGCAGGTAGCCGGTCCCGCCCGGAATCTGGTCATACAGCAGCAGCCCGTCCGTGGTGCACTGCCCAGTTTTGTCTGGCACAGGCGTCGTCGTGATCCGCAGGTGGTCGGGGTCGCCACCCAAAACCCGTTGCAGCCCCGCCTGCAACGCCGCAGACAGACTGGCCTTTGCTGCGCTGTCGAGGGCGATCTTCGACGGTAGGTGCAACACCAAACCTTGGGTGCGCAGGGA
>CAYFOT010000109.1:0-2598 GCA_964344825.1 uncultured Actinomyces sp. | reverse complement strand
CTGCTTGATATGGGTAGTGGCATGGGCCCGCCAGTTCCCGGTTACATTTTCCTCCGGACCACTTGTTTGAAGCCAGGTTGGTCAGGGAGGAACAGAGCAGAAATGACGGTGCCCATGCCAATTATTGAAGATATCAGGCGTCTTGACCGCGAGGGAATGTCTGGTCGGCAGATCGCTTGCCGGCTTGGGGTTTCTCGTGACTCGGTCGCGAAGTACCTAGCGGTGGAAGATTTCTCTCCTCCAGTACCTGCCCGGCCGCGGCGCAACGCGCGGTTAGTGATGACTGAGCAGGTGTGCGCCTTCATCGCTGGGATCCTTGAAGAAGACCGTGGGACTCCTCGTAAACAGCGCCATACCGCCAAACGGATCTATGAACGTTTGGTGGAAGAACAAGGGTTCACTGGCTCGTATCGCAGTGTTAGTGGTGAGGTAGCGAGGTGGAAACTAGAACACGGGAGCCCGAAGCGTTCATTCAAGGAACTCAAGTGGTCTGCTGGGTCCGCCCAGGTTGATTTCGGGGCAGTGGATGTGGATATGGGAGAAGAAGGCCCCACGCGTTTATGGATGCTCGCGGTTTCTTTCCCTCATTCCAACGCTCGCTACGCTCAGATGTACCGAGGACAGACCGCTGAATGCGTAGTTGACGGGCTGCAACGAGTCTTCACCCATGTCGGGTTCATCCCTCACACCCAGGTCTTTGATAACGGGGCCGGGGTAGGACACAAACACGCCGGGCAGGTCGTTGAGTCCGAGCTGTTCGCCCGTTTCCGCGCTCACGCCAGGTTTGAGGCCATTTTCTGTAACCCGTATTCGGGTAACGAGAAAGGCAGTGTCGAAAACGCGGTTGGTTACCTGCGCCGTAACCTCATGGTCCCCACACCCACTATCACTAACTTAGATACCTTCAACAAGGACCTCTTAGCCCGCTGTGACAAGCTTTTAGATCAGGAGCATTACCGCAAAAAGCAGGTACTGCGTGATTTATTCACCCAAGACAAAACAGCCGGTCTGCCCTTACCAGCCAAGGCGTTTGTCCCGGTTCGTTACACCACGCGTAAAGCCGACCGGGAAGGGCGGGTCAAGTTCGAGGACAACTATTACCTAGCCCACCCCGGACTAGCAGGAGGGGAAGTGACCCTCGGGGTTGGCCACGACACCATTGCTTTCTTCAACCGGCAAGGCACCCACATGGGAGAACTCCCCCGCAGTTTCACCCACCAACAGGACACAGTTTCCTCCCCCCAAACTCTCCTAGATCTACTGGCTACCCGGGCGGGAGCATGGAAACAAACGCCGCTACGAGAGCATATGCCCGCCAACCTCGTCACCGCCCTTGACGAGGTTGGCTACAGCGAGCGACGCCGAACACTACGTGTTCTGCAAGCCACCAGTCACACCCTCGGATTTGAAGAAACCATGGCCGCCGCCTTACAGCTAACCCAAAACGGCAGTCCCCTCACCCAAGGACCCCTAGAACTCCTAGCCGCACGCATCGGAATCACCCACCACGATGACCCAGCCGTGGACCTAAACATTTACGACCAACTACTCACAGCGAAGAACACCCCAGCATGAACACCCAAACCATCCTCACACCCAAGACGCCCAACACCACCAGCAGCCCCCTAACAGTGATCGAGCAGATCCGTAGCCACGCTAAAGAAGCACGCCTGACCAGAAACGTCCTGGAAAAACACCTCCAAAACGCAGACCAGAAAAGCCTTGACTTCCTCCTCACCTACCTAGAAGCCGAAGTGACATCACGCAGGGCCTCAGCACGCAAAAGACTCATCAGCGCCGCCCACCTACCCGCCATCAAAACCCTAGAAAACTACGACTGGTCCAAAGTAGCGCTCCCACCAGGGGTAACCACACAATTCCTCACCAACCTCGATTTCCTCCCCAACAACGAAGACCTCATCTGCTACGGCAACGTCGGCTGCGGCAAAACCCACCTCGCTACCGCCCTGACCTACCAAGCCTGCCAAAAAGGGATCCGCGCCCGCTTCACCACCGCTGCGAACCTCGTCATGGACCTACGCAAAGCCAAAAACGAAGGACACCTAGATAAAACACTGAACACCTACAAAAAGTTCCAACTCCTCACCATCGATGAACTCGGCTACCTACCCATCGACCCCGAAGGAGCCAGACTCCTCTTCCAAGTCATCGCCAACACCTACGAAACATCCAGCCTCATCATCACCACCAACATCGAGTTCAGCCGCTGGGGCACCATCTTCGGAGACGACAACATCGCCGCAGCCATCATCGACCGACTCATCCACCACGGCCGACTCCTCCGCCACCAAGGCAAATCATGGCGAGTCACACACGCCCTAATGCAATAACCACTGGCCGGAAAAAACCTTGCAACATGGCCGACTTAAAGTTGACAAAACACAATTTCCCTAATGGCGCGATGGAGTGCCTTTTCTGACGCAGTGTAAAGACCAGCACTTTGACCACTTGGGCAGTAGATAGTCAGAAGATCGTATGAGTCGAGCGCATCCAGTGACGAGCACAAATTCACGATTCTGTTGCGGTGCATGACTAGCGCCGCAACCTGGGCGGGCAGAAGTTGTTTTATTTGCGCAA
>CAYFOT010000108.1:0-2718 GCA_964344825.1 uncultured Actinomyces sp. | reverse complement strand
GGCCAGAGCGCCAACCCCACAAAAACCAGCCCGACAAGGACGAAGACGCCCGCCAACAAGAACCGGTAGTCACTGCTGAGGATCTTCGTGTACCAGAGCTGAAACTTGGCCGCAAACTTGGGGAACCTTGACCACACGAACGCAAGCAGCACGAACGGCGCAGCCAGCGCCAGCAAAAACACCGCATAGAGCCCCGCGCGAAGAAGTAGGTCCGTCGTTGCAGCCGTAACGATGCGTCCCGTCAAGTACATGATCGGCAGCGTCGTGAACCCGATAATCGCGGCGCCAAGCCCAAGCACGAAGTAGCCGCCCAGCCCGGCGCCCTCCTTCGGGGTCTTTGCTGGCTTCCGCTTCCTGGTCGGCACCTTTATCCGCCATATCGCTGTCCCAATCCCGCCAAGGATAAACAGCGCGCCCGCCACTAGATCCGTGATCTCGTTGAGTAAAGCCTTATCTAACTCCTGTTCAGCCAGGTTCACCAGGTGAGTCGGGTTCAGGCCCTGCAACACAAAAAACAAGATGGTCGCACCAACTGCCAGGCCGCCGATCATCCAACTAAGTCGGACAACCGGATTCTTCGTGCGTGCCAACATGTCCACTGTCGCCCCATACAACGCGGGGTTCATCCCCATCGTCACACCAAAACCGGCAAGGGAAACAACAGCCCCAAGAAGACCCGCACCACTGGCCATCTGCCCGATCCCCCACACGCTTTCCGGCTCAACACACTTCAACGACATGGTCCCATGAACGGTGCACCTCTGCCGACTCAATCCACGAAGCCCGCACGACACCGCGCTTGAAGCCCCTCAGAACTCGGGGTACCACTTAGACAACATCACCCTTGCGAAAATGGGGAGGACGCGATGAACACCCAGGAAAAACCCGCGCCACCGGCACCAACGCGGGTCTGCTGCGATTCGCGTTGTTTGCTCGCTGGTTCGCGCTTTGGGGTCTAGGGCTAGCCGGCGGATTCGCAGTGTGGCGCCTCTTCTACATGAGGGACTCCGACCCGGAGGCTTCCCAGGGGGCGATGAATGCGCTCAATGCCAGCGCCCTCGCCCTCGCCCAAAAAGTCAGCCGCGTGCTGGCCGTCGTTACGTTGCTTGGCACGATCGGCCTGTTCACCACGGGGTACCTGAGCGCGCAGCCGCGGATTCAGTGGCTGATGGTCGCGTTGCAGGTCGCGCTGGCCGTCGCCCTCGCCATGGGGATTCGCGACAAGAACGCCGCGGCCATTGTCGCGGGCACGACTCTGGCACTGATTGTGGCGTGGGCGTGGGTGGATACGGCGGGGATGGTGGGCTCGGAGATGATTCGACTGCTGCACCTGAGCACGTTCTCACTGTGGCTGGGCGGCGCGGTGTGGAACATTTGGGTGGCGATGCCCGCGGGGCGAGAGCACCCCAACTTCGACGCAGTCATCGCCGGCGCGCACGCCCTGGACCGGTTCCGCTGGGTTGTCCGGTTCGCGCTGCCGACCATCATCATTACCGGTCTGATCATGGCGTTTGCGCATCGCCTGCTGCCGCTGCAGTGGTGGCTGCACTTCCCGGGCGTGCTCATCCCGTCGAAGGTCGCCGCGACCATTGTGCTGGTCGTCGTGTTTATTACGTGTCCGTTGTTTAGGCATTGCTCGCCGGTCCAAGGCGTGTGCAACCTCGACGATTTGAACGAGAACGAGGGCGAGGGCGGCCGTGGCTAGCATCCCGCCCGCCGATTTGAGCGAGGGCGTCGCGGCAGTCGCGGGCGCCGGACCGCTCCCCGGCGCACAAACCGTCGAGGACGCACCAGTGGGCGACGACGCGGCGGCAGCTGCGGGACCGCTTCCGGGCGAGGGCACGGGCGAGGGCGTAGAATAACGCCGTGTCCATTCGTCAACGCATCGGCCTCATAGGACTGATTCTGTCCATCATCGCCGTGTTGGCGCTGACAATGACGACGACCGGGACCGATTCCTTCCATGGGCCGCTAGCTCAGGCGGTAAAGAGCGTTTTGAGGCCGTTTCTGTTTGGCCGCCATTTCACCAAGGCGCAGTTTGGTTTTGCCGCGAACATAGTGATGTTCATGCCCTTTGGCTTCTTCCTTGGCATGGTGCTGCAGCGCGGTAAGTTCCTCAATGGGGTGGTTGCGCTGCCGATGGCGTCCTGTTTCATAGAGGCGCTGCAGTATTTCATGCCCACCCGAGGCACACAGTTTGAGGACATATTGGCGAACTCGGTCGGCGGCTGGATCGGGCTCGGGGTCGCTTGGCTGGTGGTGTTGGCATTGGAATCCCGGATGCAGCCTCCATCATCAGCACCGGGACTGCCTCCGCGTAGGTGAGGCAAGCGCCCGCGTCCGTTTGAGCCTCCGTCAGCACACCCCGATTCAGTGCAGCATCCGCGCCACTTCCATGACCGTCCCACTAATTGAGGGATAGATCGTCGACGCCCCCGCTAACTCATCCACGGTCGTCCGGCTCTGAACCGCAAGCGCCAGCGGGAAAATCAGGTCCGACGCCTGCGGCCCCACAATGACGCCACCCAGAACGACCCCCGACCGCGACGCAATGATCTTCACGAACCCCTCGGTAACGCCCTGCATTTTCGCCCGAGGGTTGCGCGCCAGAGGGAGTTGGGCGACACGGGTTCGCACGCCGGCCTCGCCCGCGGCTGCCTGTGAGATCCCCACCGCCGCCACCTCCGGCGACGTGAACACGGCCCGCGCGACCGCCTC
>CAYFOT010000107.1:0-2854 GCA_964344825.1 uncultured Actinomyces sp. | reverse complement strand
AGGTTCACATACCGAATCATCAGGTCATTGACGCGCTGCGAAAACTGCTGCTTCCGCACCGTATTATTCCGCGCAACCACACCCATCTCTGCGATCAAGGTCGCCTTCAGCGCCTCGATGGCCAGTTGCGCGCGGCTCGGCTGCGCCGCCTCCTCCAACCACGCCGGCGTCAACGTATCCAGGCGAGGGCGGGTCAACCCTGCATCCTCATAAATATCAATAACCCCATCCGACTCCGTCGAGGTCACAATAATGTCGCCCAGCAGCCGCCGAATCTCCTCCGGCACCGGCTCCCCGCGCGACAGCCGGTCTTCGGCCTCCAGTTTCGCCAGCCGTACCCGCACTTCCTCATAAAACCGCACCAACGGATGCTTCTGCTGCATCTCCGCTAGGTTCGCCGCAATCGCAAAGTTCCGCGCCATCCCCACCGCAATCGCGCGGTACCGGTCGGCCAACGGACGCTTGTTCGGCGCGCCCTCGACCCTATTCCCCGGCGAGCGCGGATCCCTCAAATAGTTCGTCACCTCCGCCGCCGCCTTCAGCGGCCCCGTCTTCGGATTGGAGTTGTACGTGACGCGCCAGTTGATCCCCGAGTCCGGGCCGACGATTTGTTCGAGGGCGGAAAGCGCGTTCAGCACGTTCTGCGCCGCCTCCTCCGCCTCCATGCCCGGCCGGCCCCCACCGGCCTGCGCGGTCGTGGTCGTCCACTCCTTCATCGCGGCACTCAGGTTCTCAGCAATCGGCGCGTAGGCGACAAGGAGCCCGTCCTGCTTGCCCTCAAAAGTCCTGTTCACGCGGGCCAAAGTCTGCATGAGCAGCGCACCCTTAATCGGCCGGTCCAAGTAAAGCGTGTGCAGCGGGGGAGCGTCGAACCCGGTGAGCATCATGTCTTTCACGATCACGATCTCCAGCGGATCGTCAGCCTCTTTCAACCGCTTTTTCACCTTCGCGGTCTGGGAGGGGCGGCGCATGTGCTTCTTGATGTGCTCCGGGTCCGACGGGCTGGCCGTGTAGGTGACCTTGATCTTCCCGCGCTCATCGGCCTCGTCATGCCAATCCGGGCGCAATGCCACGATCTCCTCATACAGCCGCGCCGCGATGTCGCGCGTCGCCGCCACCACCATTGCCTTGCCCGGCACGCCAATGAACGGCTCCATCGCCGCGCGCCGGTTTTCCCAGTGTTGTACCAGGTCGGAGGCCAGTTCCGCCAGCCGTTCCGGCGCGCCATACACAGTGTTGAGTACGGCGACGCTGCGCTGTAGGCGCTCCTTGTCGGCCTCGTCCAAAGACTCCGTGGCCTCTTCCGCGGCGTCGTCGATGTCGGAATCCTTCACCCCGGCGGCACGCTCCAGTTTGATCAGGCGCGGCTCGAACGCCACAGGAACGGTCGCCCCGTCCTCGACCGCACGGAAGAGGTCGTACGTGTCGATGTCGTCCCCGAAGACCCTGCGCGTGTCCCGCTCCCCCTCCGCAATCGGCGTACCCGTGAACGCGATCAAAGTGGCGTTGGGCAGCGCAGACTTCAGGTGCGCGGCGTATCCGTCGATGGAGTCGTAGTGGCTCCGGTGCGCCTCGTCCACCACCACGATGATGTTGCGCCGGTCGGACAGCAGGGGGTGGTTGGCGTGAGCGTCGCGCTCTTCCTTGGTGAGCCCGAACTTCTGTAGCGTGGTGAAATAGATGCCGCCGGTCCGTTGCTGATGGAGCTTTTCGCGCAGCTGCGCCCGGGTCGCCATCTTCTCCGGGCCCTGCGGCAGCAGGGTGGAGGCGGTGAACGCGTCGTAGAGCTGGGAGTCCAGCTCCGTGCGGTCCGTAATCACAATGATCGTCGGGTTCGCCATCCGCGGGTGCCGCATGATTTTCGCGGTGTACAGTTCCATTTCCATGGACTTACCGGAGCCCTGGGTGTGCCAGACGACGCCGGCCCGCCCGTCGCTGTCCACAGCCCGCACCGTGGAGGCCACGGCTTTTCGCACCGCGAAGTACTGGTGCGGCTTGGCGATCCGCTTGACCAACCCCTTGTCGGTGGAGTCAAACGCGATGTAATCCCGAATAATCTCCCCAAACCGGTCGGTCTGGAAAACCCCGCTGACCAGCAGTTCCAGTTCGGTGGCGGCTTGGCCGTGGTAGTCGTCGGTGACCACCATTCCGTCCTCGTCCACATTCCACCTGGCGAAGTGGTTCCACGGCGTGAACGGCGTCCCGTAGCGCGCGGTCACCCCGTCCGTCGCCACCACAATCGCGGCGAAACGGAACGCCATCGGCAGCTCCCGCACGTAGGTTTGCAGTTGGTTGAACGCGCCTTCGCTACTGGTCGCCTCATCGCCCGCGCGCTTCAGTTCCATCACGCCAAGCGGCAGCCCGTTGACGTAGAGGACGATGTCGAAGCGCCGTTCATACTCCCGCTCCCGCACCGTCACCTGGTTGACCGCCAAATACCGGTTCTTCAGCGGGTCCGCGGAGAAGAACCGCACGGTCGGGGTCACCAGCGAGCCCGTGTCGTCTACGTACGTAATCCCCCGGTATCCGTTGAGCAACACGTCGTGCATCCGCTGATTTTCGGCGAGGGCGTCCTGCGACTTCGGCGTCAACACCTCCGCGGCGGCCTGACGCAGGTATTCCGCGGGAATGTCCGGGTTCAGGTTCCGCAGAGCCGCCATCAGCGAGCCATGCAGAACCACGTCTGACCAGGTAGTTCTCTCCCCAGACCCGGGCGCGACGTCCTTCCCCCGGGCGGTCTCCCAACCACCGTCCGCCAAGACGTCCAAGGTCGCATTTTCGAGGGCGTCTTCGCTCAACACCTCAGTCACAGCGCCACCTCCTCCACGCGAGCCTGCGCATCCCGCACCTTCAT
>CAYFOT010000106.1:1742-2869 GCA_964344825.1 uncultured Actinomyces sp. | reverse complement strand
ATCTGGGATTCTTCCCGGCGGACGTCCGCGGTGGCCCGGCGCAGCGGAACCACGGGAAGTACCGAACCCGTGTCTGCAATCCCCGTGTCCCCACACCTGGGGCAGGCCGCGTATTCCTCACCCTCCGTGTCGATGAACCCGCATTGTGCGCAGACTGACCACTGCTCGATGGCATCCCCGTTCGATCCGATGTCGACCGCGTCGATCTCGATTTCAAGACCTTGCACGTAGAACGTGGATCCGGGCGCGAACTCCCTTAAAGCCATGGCGCTGGGGCGGGAAACCTCTAACTTGCCCGGCTCGAACTCACCTGTTTCCGCATTCCGCCACGACAAGCCGACCCCAAGGGTCACGGAGTCATCGAAAAGTGTGTAGTTCGGCAGGATTCCGAATTCTTCCAGCACGGCAACCCAGTGTTTGCTCTGTAAGTCCCCACGCCGCCCGCGGGCCCGGCCTTCGGAAGCCTTCGCGTCTCGGTAGGCGCGTGCATCATCTTTCATGGCGGCCGGCGAGGACGCCTTCGCCTCCAAGTCCGGCAACAACTTCTGGATCTGGTTGATGCGATGCTTCAACTCCTCCAACTCCGCATTCCACAGGGCCGACGCCTCTGCCAAAGTCTTCGCCATTTGACTGGACCCCGGTCCTTCCGGCGCCGCCGTCCACCGCAACAGAATGTCATGGGCGGCCACTGCGCCCTCGCCCAAAGAATCCGCAAAGTCGTCCAAACGCACCCGCTCTTCACCAAGCGCAATCAGTTCACCCAAGAAATGGCCGGGAGCCGTGGAGCCGATCGCACCCGAAGCCCTCCGCGGATGCGGCGCACGTGGATCTCGAGCCAAGCCATCGGCCAACGCCGCGGTGTACTGGCGCCGCAGTAACTCCTCGGCACTCAGGTAGGTTGCGGGCGGCCGAATCGGCCCCTCAATCATCATGGCCGGGTCCTTCACGCGCGGCAGCTCCGCCCCGCGCCCAGTCCCGTAGGTCACTGCCAGCGCGTTACCGGTGCGCCGCCCCGCACGCCCGACCCGCTGGCGATAATTCGACGTATTCTTCGGCACTGAAGACAGGAAAACCGCCGAGAGGTCCCCAATATCAATACCCATCTCCAACGTCGGAGTCGCCACCAA
>CAYFOT010000106.1:0-1642 GCA_964344825.1 uncultured Actinomyces sp. | reverse complement strand
CGGTGTGCTCACGAGACACCACGCGGCGCATGGGGGAGCCCGTGTACATCTGCCGATAGAAGTTGTCATCCACGACCTTGGGACGCAGCACCCCACTGCACCGCAGTGAGGAGCACGGCGCCCCCACCATCGTCTTCGCCACTGCCGGCGCCACGGGCGTCACGGACCGACAAAGTTCGCATTCGAGGGCGATTTTTCCGCCTGCCAACTCCTCATCCGTGGAACGCGAGAGAACAATTTGCCGCGGCTCAAACGCGTACACCGTCGCCCCGGTCTTGGTCACGAAAGAGCGCAGTGACCCCGCCTCCTCCAACTGCCGAAGTAGCGCGGCAGCCAGCCTTCCGCCCTCGTTACTAGAAACACCTAGGACCCTTCCCGCCCACCGCGCATACCACGACAGGGGCGTGGTGACGGAGTCCAGTTGCTCCCGTTTCATCGGGACCCCACCAACGCGGGGGAACGCGGGTGCGGGCCGCCCCTTGGGGAACGCGGGCACGCCTTTCGCGCGGTCGCGGCCTCCCCAGATGTGGTAGCGGTTCCCGTCATCCTGGATGTAGCGGTCCAGCCACGGGTGGTGGATGCCGCCTTGGGTGCGGATCCTCACGACCGTCCCGCGCACCCAGTGCAGCAGTTGCTGGTCGCTCATTTGGGGCGAGCCGTCCAGGTCTTTCAGGAGGTCGGGGCTGAATCCGGTTTGCTCGATGGCTTGTCTAGCCGCGGTCAGCAGTATGGCGTCCGAGCCCACATCCACCGACACGTTCACGGCGCCAGTCAGTTCCAAGGTGCGGCCGAGGGCGGCGTTCAACCCGAATTCCAGCGCCGCATCGAACGCCAAACGGTTGGATACGGCGGTGCGGGAGGCTCTCATTTGTGAGGTGGAGGATTCCTTTACCTTCCAGAACCCCGCGAACAGTTCTTGGTCGGTGAGGGATGGGGGAACCAACCGGTGCCTCTTGATGGGGTCTTCTCCGGCACGTTCCAAAGCCAGACCCGGCAGTTCATCCAGCGTTATCTCCTGATCCCCAACCGCGTCCGCCAGGACACTGCGCAGAGACAGAGAGTGGGAGCGAGCCTTGATGAAGCCGGCTCGATGCGCGGCGTCTTGCACGGAGTCGGTGAAGACGAGGGCGTGTTTTTCGAGGTCGTCCAAGCCCGGCGCTCCGAACAGCGTGGAGATGGAAACGGACAACATTGTGGAGATAGCGGAGCCCATGAACCTGATGGAATCGGCGGTCTCACAGGAGGGACACCGTTGCAGCTTCGAGTCCTCCGCCGCGTCCGGTCCATCGTCCGCCAAGACCGGCTGCACCCAGCCGTCCCGGAAGTCTTCATCGTTTTCAAAGTCGGGCCGCTCATTGGTGAGGGTGCGTTGGCGCATGTTCAGCCACGCGACCTCTGGGGTCTGGTCGCCAGCAGTGTCAGATTCTAGGGGAGTGGAGATCAGGTACCGCACCCGCGGGCTGCCCCGCCAAGCCGCAACGCGAATGTTGCCATCCCCGCGTGCCAGTTGGCCATCGACAGGAGAAAGCTCCACCGCCCATCCCGACCTTCCGCACTTGCGACAGTAGATGGCGGGAAGGGCATCTTTGGGGTCTTGTTCGTCGAGGTCGGGCGTGCGCTGACCCTCATCCGACCAGTAGAA
>CAYFOT010000105.1:1483-2888 GCA_964344825.1 uncultured Actinomyces sp. | reverse complement strand
CACCGTCAGCACCAGAACCGGCAGCACCGTCGACACCGGAACCGTCAATACCATCAGCACCCGGACCACCAGTGGCATCCGAGCCACCGTGACTAGCAAAACCGTGGGTCGCAAAACCGTCATCGATCAGTGAATCCTCATGGATCTCCACAACGATCGTCGCGCCCGCACCCTGCAAAATCGGCAAATCAGCATCCGCCAAAGTCACACCCAAAGCCATCGCTAACACATCATGACGACGCTGACCCCAAGACCGGTCATCAGTCGGATCCAACCCAACCGTGGTCCCCCCGGGTCCACCGGGCCCACCGGCTCCACCGTCAAACTCAACCGCGTCCTCAACCGGGAAAAGACCATCATCCGCTACTCTAACAACGTCATCGGACCGAACATCGTCGCCGTCCAGACTCTCAAGCGCACCCTCTGCAGCACCCGCAGCTTCGCCCTCGCCCGCGGGTTCGCCCTCGCCCTCACCCAAGAACGGCAGACCCTCCGCGTTAACACGCGGGTTATTCACCGTGTTCATAATCGTGGTGAACATCGCAGCCACCTCAGCCTTGACCAGCCCATTGACCCGCGCCATACCATCGCGAATGGGCCCAATATTGAAAAAGCGTTTGCGGTCCCGCTCCTCCTCACTAGGAGCCACACCATCCGGATCCAAGCCCGCATCCCAAGCCACACACAACCGGCGCACATCATCGGCATGCAAAGGCACACCCGGCTCATCCCCCGTTGCGAAATCCAAGCCCGTCGCAGCCTGCACCAAGCACCGCTCCGCCATCTCCAGATCTTCCGGATGCGCGCGCCCGTTCTTCACCAACACCTTCGAAATATGAACCGCCGCATTCATATTCAGACGCCCCGACCCCAAACCAGCAGCCACATGCTCCTGTAGCGGGACCAGTTCCTCACCCACCAAAGACTGACGCGGTGTGACCTGACGACCCACCTTCAAACGAGCCGACACCACCGACGCCGGCTCACCAGTCACCCGCTGCATCAACTCCACCGTCGAACGACACCCAAACGCCTTCGTCAAAGTGTCCTGGCCGTCATGCCCCTCAGAATCCTCCCAAATCTGATTAGACGCAACCGCCAACAATGCCTGCAGCCGATTGATTTCAACCGCCACATCACGGCACAAAGCAACCAGTTCGCCACCCTCAAGGGTACGAACCTGTTCCGGGGTTACCTGAATATCGGCCATACCCAAGCCTACCAGAACATCGAACGCCTGTTCTAGAACAAAACATCACGAAACCATAACAGGTGCCCGACTCCAGCGGTAGACGATCGGGAACCACCGAAGACACACGCCAAGCGCACGGACAGCTCAGCCGGGCGAGGGCGCAACCCAGCACAGCTCAGTCCGCCGCCCAGCAATCCAAAGTGCGGAGCGGGC
>CAYFOT010000105.1:0-1383 GCA_964344825.1 uncultured Actinomyces sp. | reverse complement strand
GCGCAACCCAGCACAGCTCAGTCCGCCGCCCAGCAATCCAAAGTGCGGAGCGGGCGAGGGCGCAACCCAGCGCAACCCAGTCCGCCGCCCAGCCCGCCGTATCTCAACCGATCTTGTGATACGTAAATGACTCCCCGCCCGCTCCAATGGTCATGACGTTACCTTCCACGGAACCGGGCATTACGTTGCCGTTGTCCCACGCAAGTTGAACCGTGTCGTCGCCGGTGATCGACCAGGTTCCGGTGGAGGACTCATCGCCCTCGACCTCCTCTTTCGAATCTTTCACGGCGTCCTTAACATAATCCGCGGCGTCCGGCGCGGCCTCCAATGTCAGCTTCATCCCTCCGACGGGACTCATCACCACGATGTATTGCAGGCCGTCTTCAAAGAGCTCGTCAACACCTTCGGGCTTGTCGTTCGTATCGATCGAGACCATGAGCCAGTCCCCACCATGTCCGCTTCTGCCAGCGGGCCGCTCAGCGTCTCCTTCGTCTCCGTTCCACCTTCTTCGCCGCCCGCGGCCTCTTCCACTGCTTCCTCGACCTCGACGGCTGCCACCTTGCCGGCCAGCGCAGTCGAAGACTTCTCTTCCTTCCCGCCGCCGCACGCCCCCAACGCCATCATTGACACCGCCACCAGAACTGCCAACGCGCCCTTCATTCCGATTCTCATTGGTCCTGCTTGACCAGTCCTGATTTACCTCCACGATGCCGTACTAGCCGCGGAACCGCGCACACGTGGCCACATCGTTACTCTTCTGGTCCCCCAAGAAACATGGCTGAGCATCAGGACCCTAGCCGCATTTGGGAACCGCGACCACAGGGGCACCGTGTGGCCGGATGCGGGCGAGGGCGGGCCGGATGCGCGCGTAGGCAAGCCGGGCGCGGGCAAGGTCGGGCCGGGTGCGGGCGACAAGGGCGACGCGGGCAGCTTCTAGGAGCCCCACGATCTTGTGGCGCAGCCCACCATTGACCCTAACGCGACGTGAGGGGGCAGAGTTAGGCCATGACGAACCGCAAAGAAAACCTACGCACAGTCGGCGAAGTTGCGCAGCTACTGGGCCTCTCCGTCCGCACCCTGCACCACTGGGAAGCGCGCGGACTGGTGAGCCCCACGAAGCGAACGTGGTCGAACTACCGTCTTTACGACGAGGGCGACATCGCGCGACTGCAGCAAATCATGGTCTATCGGGGCGCGGGCCTGCGTCTCGACACGATCTCAAGCCTGCTTGATCAGGACGCGGACCCGGTTAACCACTTGCGGCGCCAGCGAGAATTGCTCGCTGAAAAACGGACCGAACTACAAGAGATGCTGCAAGCCGTCGACGAACTACTGGAGGATGCCATGAAAAACAAGAAACTGAGCGTTGAGGAAGTAGCCGAG
>CAYFOT010000104.1:0-2919 GCA_964344825.1 uncultured Actinomyces sp. | reverse complement strand
GGCGTGGTCTTCGGTACCTTGCTGCCGCTTGCGGCCATGGTGATTCTGGTGATCATCTGGCTGGCCGCGGGTAACAAGCCCGTCATCGACATGGCGTGGTCCGGGCTGGTCCCCAAGTGGTCAGGAATGGGAACACTGGCTTTGGCTGCAGGCGTGTTCTTCTCCTACGCCGGCATGGAAATGAACGCCGCACACATCAGCCAGCTGAAGAACCCCAGGCGCGCCTACCCGGCCGCGATCCTGATCGCGGCGGTTCTGTCCATGGCCATCTTCATGGTTGGTACCGTCATCATCGCGATGGTCGTCCCACAAAAGGACATCAGCATCATCTACGCGCTGTACTCCACGTTCTATGAGATCGGTAAGGCCGCCGGGATCCCCTGGGTCTTCACAGTGGTTGCGTGGCTGACACTCCTGTCGGGCCTGGCTGGCGTGATCTCATGGCTGGCCGGTGTTCCGCTCATGCTGGTGAACGCTGGTCGCGGTGGTTTCCTGCCGAAGTGGGCGCAGAAAATGAACGCAAAGGGAATGCCTGCGCGCCTCATGTTTGGCATGGCAGCAGTTGTGTCGCTGATCCTGATTGCGTTGGTGCTGTTCCCGAACGTTGAGGGCTTCTACGCGATGCTCAGCCAAACGGTGACCATCCTGTACCTGCTGATCTACGTACTGATGTTCAGCGCCTTCATTCGTTTGCGCAGGACGCAGCCAAACCGCCCTCGTTCCTTCACGGTTCCGGGCGGTAAGGCAGGCGCATGGATCGTGACGATCCTGGGCCTGGGTTCCTCCGCTTTCGGTATCGTGTTGGCGTTCTTCCCGCCCTCGCAAATCGCGAAGGAAGTTGGCTCTCCGATCGTCTACGTAGGCGGAATCGCGGCGCTGGTTGCCGTCACCGTTTTGGGTGCGTTCGGGATCTTGAAGGCTCGCAAGCCGGCCTGGGTTGACCCGACCAACAACGTGCCCCCGTTCACCTGGGAGATTGAGGGCTTGGAGAAGCCCGAAAAGGTGTCTTCCAACGTACCGACTGAAATGTTGTCCGCAGGTCAGGCTGGCATGGGCATGCCGATCACGAAGCACTTCTCCCCGGACGACCAGGTAACAGAGCAGCAGTTGATCGAGGGCGGATTCGTGACCCCCAGCAAGAAGGGGAAGACAGGCGCGCCGCACATGGGCACCATCACGTCAACGGTGAAGGCATTTGACCGGCGCGGCACAACACACACGTCATCCACGGTCCCAACCCCAACGCATGCCGGGGTTGCACAGCGGCAGGCCGCGCATGACGCTGCCGTGGCGGCTGGTTGGTCTCCATCGAGCGTGCCGACCGACCCCTCTTCTGCCGCGCGTGCAGCAGCTGCAGCAGCCCAAGAGGCAGCAGCTCAGGCAAACGCAATGGCGGCAGCAGCGGAAGCCTTGGCAGCTGAGGCGAAGGCCGACCAGGACCTAGCAGCGGCACAACAGAAGGCAGCGGCCGCCCACCAGGCCAGCCTTGCGGCTGAACAGACCGCGCACTTCACACCGGGGCAGACTAGGGCGTCTGCCTCAACCGACAATGCGGCGCCATCTACAGATCAGAAGGCGCCTTCGACTGACCAGAAGGCGGAAACTAATGGCGAAACTGACAAGTGAACAAGAGGAATGGGTTGCACAAGCGTCCCGTTCCGAAGTAAACGGGTGGATCTACCTGAGGATTAAGGGTGAGCCGTTCGCTCGCGGATTCCAACATGGCTACCTGGTGGCGGATGAGTGGGCGGATGCCCAACGCGTCTACAAGGCAATGACGTATCAGAACTTCGGTTTGACGTATGAGTTCTTCCAGGAACACGCCGTTGAGATGCACAAGGATAAGATCCCGGAGGAAATCGCCCTCGAAATGCAGGGGATTGCAGCCGGATTCACGGCAGCGGGCGTGCCCGCAACGTATGAGGACATCATCGGGTGGAACGCGTGGATGGAGATCACGGACTACTGGTACCCGACGGTTGCCTCCAAGTACGCGGCAGATGGGCCGAAGGGGCCGCGTGGGTCGCACTGCTCGGCGTTTATCGCGACCGGGTCGGCGACGGTGGACGGGAAACTAGTCATCGCGCACACCAGTTTCGATGATTTCTGGGCTGGGCAGTACTTCAACTTGCTGTTGGACTTGACGCCGACGGAGGGTTCGCGCCTCGTCATGCAGTCCGTCCCTGGGTACGTCGGTTCCTTCACGGACTTCTGGGTCGCATCGTCCGGCCTGGTGGTTACGGAAACAACGATTGGGGCGTTCAAAGGCTACGATCCGACGCGTGCGCCGGAGTACGTGCGTTCGCGCATCGCGACCCAGTACGCGAAGTCCATTGATGAGTGGGTTGAAATGCTCAACAAGGACAACAACGGCGGCTACGCGAACACGTGGCTGGTTGGGGATGCGAACACGAATGAGATCGCGCGCTACCAGGAGGGTCTGATCTACCAGAACCTGGAGAAGACGACAGATGGTTCCTACTTTGGGGACAATGCGCCCTCGGATCCGCGCATCATGCACTTGGAGTGTGGTGACTATGGGTATTCCGATGTGCGTTGGCCAACCGGTGCCCGCCGCGTGAGGTGGCTGGACCTGCTGGAACAGCACCATGGACACATCGACGCTGGCGTTGGTCAAGCGATGATCGGGGACACGTACGACGTGTACCTGGGCTTCAACAACCCGTCCATGCGTACGATCTGCAGCCACTACGACGCAGATCCTCTGCACTTCCTGTCGTCCCACGGTGTTCCGTTCAACCCGTTCGGGTCTGTTGACGGGAAGCTGGCGACCGCCGATGACGTGCTGAAGATGAGCATGTGGGGACGGTTTGGCCGTGCCGACGGCGCGCCGTTCGATGCGGATGAACACATCCGTCAGCACCGGCAGTTCGACTGGCAGAAGGGCTACCTGAAGTC
>CAYFOT010000103.1:0-3051 GCA_964344825.1 uncultured Actinomyces sp. | reverse complement strand
ACCACACACAGGCTCGTCACCGCGAAGTGAGCTCCTAGTCGATCAGGCCTAGCCTTCGAAGCAAGTGAGGCATACCGGAACCCGGCTTCGCGGGCAACGTATTGAGCGCTTCCTCTTGCCGCCCAGCTAACCTGCACTGTCGAGCCGCGTCCTCCCAATTTTCCACGGGAAACCCTGCCGGCAATTCTTTCTCGTCTTCACTTCGGCCCGTGATTTTAGCAAGCTGCCTCTTAGCGTCCCGCTGGTGCATATGTTTACCCACCATCTCGTAATGAGCAACGAGCCAAGTTTCGAAGGATGGCCTACTGACCACCGCCACCCATTTGCTGGCGGAATTACGCCGGCAAGCATCCATAAGAGGACCGACGTCAAAATCGTCTTCGTCTACGACGATCCATACTTCGTCGTAATCAGACGTGTCACCGTGGGGGGATGTCAACTTCTTTACTACCGTGCTAGGAGAGCCTTTCACTAGCTTCACCTTGATCGCCAACGACTGATCATTTCGATATGCGCGACGTGCGAGTTCGTTCAAGTACTGTATCTCAGTCGTCTCCCCGTTGGTCACGACCAGAAGTGTCGTCTTGCTGTGCCGCGAACTGCGTTTACGTCTCGGACGTGCCAACTGACTGCTCTCTCATCGCATCGTCCTCAATATAACGCAGAAGCAAACTCTCATCGATCCTCGGAATCGCCCCAAACTGCCCGGACTGGTAGCGCCGCTGGTTGTTGTTTCCACGTCTACCTTCGAAGTCGGCCATACTGTAGAGCTCCGATGTCCCGGAATCGCTCTTCTCCGTGAACCATACGTCATTCGAGTCGAGCAGCCGTATTGGCACATTACCCAGCAGGGACACATCGTGCGTGGTGAAGATGAGCTGAGCACCCTTCGGATTCGTCGCCGACGACTGAAAGAGCTCGACGACATGCCGCGCTAACTCAGGATGAAGACTCGCGTCGAGTTCGTCAACCAGAAGAACCGCTCCACGCCGCAAAACGTCGACGACATTCCATGCCATGACCATCCAGGACTTCGTTCCCGAGCTCTCACTGTCAATCCCAAGAGTGAATTTGCTGCTTCCAACACCTCGGTGGTGGAAGACCAGTGCTTCATGCATCTCGGGAAGGTCCGGTAGCTCCGCGCCCTCTTCGACGTATGCATTATTGAGCGCTGTGAGCATCCGCCGCACTTCCTCCAAGACTGGTGTTGGCACCTTCTCTTTCCGCACTTCGACAGCTTCTAAACCCAGATCTCCAGCTTCAAGAATCGAGCCAACTAACTTCTGCTGATCCTGAGGTGACTGGAGCATTTTCCCCACCACTTCGGTGAGGAAACGACCGTCTTGGAGCTGGGCGAAAGAGAGATATTCGACTCCTTCATCAGCGGCGATACCGCGAGATGCCTCTTCTAACATCGGGTGACGAAGAAAGCGGGCGACACCCAAAAACAATGTGTTGTCTTGGGTGATTTGCTCAACCTGTTTGGTTGGTCCACTCAGCGAAGGTCCTTTCACTAAGACCATTTCGCTATCTGGCGAGTCTTTCGTCCTCTCAAACAGTCGGCGACGCGATCCTTTGGGATAGGAGAAGAGACCCTCATACTCGATCCCCCAAGGGGCGGCTTTGACTTCGTACTCGTAGCGGATCCCGTCGGACACAAAATCAACGCTGTATTGCGTGACTCTTGCGGCGTCCTGCGCATGTGGCTGGTAGAGGCTCGCGCCGAATGGTGCGCGGACAGCTCGAGCCAATGTCCACAGAGCTTGTAGAACGGACGTCTTTCCAGATGCGTTAGCCCCGTATATGGCAGCTGTCCGCTGAGTCAGCTCCGGCCAAGTTTCTCCTACACGCGGCACGTTGGTGCGCATTGAATCAGAAGCGAGGAAAAGCTGCGCCTCATCCGCGAAGGAACGGAAGTTCTGAAACGTAAACGAGAGGATCATGAGATCATTCTACTCAAAACAACGCTAAATTGGGAAAACTTTTCCCCAAAGAACGCTCTCACAGCAGCGATGCCTCAAAATTTATACATTCGAGCGGTCAGCACACAGATAGCAGCACATTAATCCTGGAGCATGTGAGCTCTATCTATGCCGACCAAGAAGTCATTCAAACACTGTCTCAGACAGACAACTTCACCTGGAATCACGAAATCGTGGAATAGCGGAAGCACGCTGCGATCCTTACGCCGCTGAGTTCCTGGGCGTGTCATGATGAGGAGCATGGCTGATGTGACAATGGGGCACTTGTTCGACAAGATCTATTTTTCTGGGGAGTCGACTTCTGGGCGGGGGGCTCGCTTTGAGCGCCTAGTTAAGCGGTTCCTAGAGTTGGACCCAACGTACGCTGCCCGCTTTGACCGCGTTGTGCCATGGTCGGAGTGGGAGGACCGGACAGGCCCAGACGTGGGCATAGACCTTGTTGCGTTTGAGCGCGATGGCGGAGTTTGTGCGGTTCAATGCAAGTTTTACGATCCGCAGCATCGTATTAATAAGGCCGATGTTGACACGTTCCTTTCGGCGTCGGGCAAACACCCGTTTACCTCTCGCCTATTGGTTTCAACCACCGATAACTGGGGGGCAAACGCAGAGGAAGCGATCCGGGATCAACAGATCCCTGTCTCCCGCATCGGGCTAGAGCAGTTCGAAGAGTCTTTAGTGGACTGGTCTCAGTTCGATTTCACCACTCCGGAAGTGATGGAGCTAAAGGGCCGCAAACAGATTCGCGGCTATCAGCAAGAGGCTCTGAATGACGTAATCTCTGGATTTTCCACGCATGATCGGGGCAAATTGATCATGGCGTGCGGGACTGGCAAGACATTCACCGCCCTGAAGATCGCCGAAACCATGGTGCCCTCTGGGGGTAACGTCCTGTTCTTGGTCCCTTCACTTGCCCTGTTATCGCAGGCACTTTGGGACTGGACACAAGAGACCAGTGTAGACATGCGGGTCTTCGCGGTGTGCTCGGATAAGCAAGTAAATAAGAAACGCGGCAGCGCGGACGAAGACATCTCCGCGGTCGATCTGCAGATCCCTGCTACTACAGATCCCG
>CAYFOT010000102.1:0-3113 GCA_964344825.1 uncultured Actinomyces sp. | reverse complement strand
AGCGATAACGGCGATCTGCGCCACGCTGCGGTCAAAGAAAACCAAGGGACTCCACGCGAGGGTCAAAGAAGGCCAAAGACAAGTAGGCGGCTACCAACGCTGAGCCCACAAACATACAAAAATCCCGGCCCCCACTTGGGGAGCCGGGATCAGAGTTTGTCAGGAACCGTCAGCCAGCAGAACAGCCGCGCCAGCGGGACCCAATGAGAATGGAACGCTTACGCTGCGTCCTCTTCCTCAAGCTCCTCAACCAACGCACGCGTCTTCGACGGATCAACCGGGATGCCCGGGCCCATCGTCGTCGCAACGGTGACCTTCTGAAGGTAACGACCCTTTGCAGTGGTCGGCTTCAAACGCAGGATCTCTTCCAAGACCGCCGCGTAGTTTTCCGTCAGGGCGCGGGCCGTGAAGTCCGTGTTGCCCAGAACGAAGTGGACGTTCGCGTGCTTATCGACACGGAACTCAATACGACCGCCCTTGATGTCCTTGATTGCCTTCGCGACATCCATGGTCACGGTGCCGGTCTTCGGGTTAGGCATCAGGCCACGCGGACCCAGCACGCGGCCAAGACGACCGACCTTCCCCATCATGTCCGGTGTTGCAACGGCAACATCAAAGTCGGTGTAGCCCTTCGCTACCTTGGCGATCAGTTCGTCGCCGCCGACCTCATCAGCCCCGGCCTCTTCGGCCTGGGTTGCCTTCTCACCAACGGCGAAGACCAGGACCCTAGCGGTCTTACCGGTGCCGTTCGGCAGGCTGACGGTGCCACGAACCATCTGGTCCGCCTTGCGGGGGTCGACGCCCAAGCGGACGGCGCCCTCCACCGTGGACGGGAACTTCGTGACTGACGTTTCTTTTGCCAGTTTCATTGCTTCGGCCGGGCTGTAAAGGATGCCGGGAACAATCTTCTCCGCGGCTGCCCGGTACTTCTTCGAGCGCTTTGCCATGCTGCTTATCTCCTTGCAGTTGTGGTAAACGGGCTGCGCGGCCCTACCACTAAAAAATCTCTAAATCAGGCTTCAACCGTGATGCCCATGGAGCGGGCGGTGCCGGCAATGATCTTCATCGCGGCTTCGATGTCGTTAGCGTTGAGGTCTTCCTTCTTCGTCTCCGCGATCTCACGCACCTGCGCTTCTGTCAGTTTCCCAACCTTTGCGGTGTGTGGCGTCGCCGAGCCCTTTCCAACCCCTGCTGCCTTCTTGATCATCTCTGAGGCCGGAGGAGTCTTCGTCACGAATGTGAACGAGCGATCCTCATACACGGTGATCTCAACCGGAACAATGTTCCCGCGCTGCGATTCTGTTGCCGCGTTGTAGGCCTTGCAGAACTCCATGATGTTCACGCCGTGCTGACCCAGCGCCGGACCAACGGGTGGCGCAGGGTTGGCTTGACCGGCGGGAATCTGAAGCTTGATTAGCCCAGTTACCTTTTTCTTCGGTGCCATAGTTCTTGTGGGTCCTTCACTACTTACATTTCGCACACCGGATTCCCGGGGGCGACCGCCTTATCCAAGGCGACTGCGTGTACTGACAATGCACACGCAAGCTGCGATTCTACTCTTCACACACGAACAGATCACCCTGCCCGTGTGCGACTTCACTTACACTGCCGCGCTACTTATCCAGCTTCTGAACCTGGTCAAACCTCAGTTCAAGCGGCGTCTCACGCTCAAAGATGGTCACGAGGACCTTCAGCCTCTGCGTTTCCACCATGATTTCGGAGATCTCAGCCGTCAGCTCCGCGAACGGCCCGTCCGTCACGCGCACAACCTCACCGACACCCCAGTCCACGACAACGGGGGCAGCCTTGGTGGCAGCAGACTTCTTCTCTTCCTTACCGACCAAGAGTCCCGGCGCCAGCATCGTGAGCGCCTCCTCCATCGGCAGCGGCATCGGATTGTACTGGTCACCAACGAATCCAGTCACGGCCGGCGTCTCTTTCACGACGCGCCACAACTGCTCATCCATCTCATCGTCAAACCCTGTGCCCTGCATTTGCACGAGGACGTAACCCGGAATCCGCGGCCGCATCACCTTCTTGCGAACCGTATTGCGAATCTCCGTGACCTCCTCCATCGGCACCTCAACGCGAGTGATCAGGCGCTGCAGATCCTCATTCTCCACGCGCCGCTCCAGGTTTTCCTTCACCTTGCGTTCGTGCCCGGAGAACGTGTGGACGACGTACCAGTCGCCGCCCTGCTCCTCAAACTCCTGCCGCAGCGCGTCCATCGGGTCCAGTTCGAGGGCGTCTTCCGTCATTTCGAGGGCGCCCGCGGCCATCGCCGTACCGTCCGCGGCGTCACCAGCATCAGACTCCGCGACACCGGCGTCGGATCCTGTTGCGTCCGCTTCCTCTGCGTCCTCCGGCTGAGCGGCGTTCACATGCGGTGTGCCAGCATCGGCCTGGGCCATCGCCAAAGCGGCAGCAGCCTCTGCCGCTTTCTGCGCTGCGGTCTCCGGCTCAAACGTCGAATCGTCCTGAGCCGCACCGTCGTCCCCGAACCCCTCAAGCTCCGCGTCGACCTGTGCAACCGCCTCCACGTCCACGTCAAAGTCGCGTCCGCTGAAAATCTCTCCCGCCATCGCATGTCCTTTCGTTGGGCTGCACTTCTGCACCCTTCACGGCGAATGCACGCCAAATCTGGTTTCAAAAAACCCGCCTACAGTCTCTGCGGCGGGTTCTTTGATTACTAACCAAATACTAGTCTAGATATCTCTTTAGAGCCTAGGTCAATGACTCCGGTGAAAAGCATCATCACCGCCACGAACACGATCACGACCAAGAAATACATCCACAACTCTTCTTTTGTGGGGTACGTGACCTTCTTCATCTCCGCGATGACCTGGCGGACAAACAGTGCGATCCGAGCAAAAATGTTCGGCTTCTTCTCTTCCGGCCGGTCATCACGCTTCCGCGTCGCGCCCGTCTTGGTGCGGTCTTTCGCTACCGTCTTTCCGGTGTCCAGATCCGGCAGAAGTTCACCGTCGCCCGGAAGGCTAGTTGTCTGACTCAATTACTTCTCCCCGCACTTGCCCGACCGGCCGATCAGTTGGTGTACTGGCAGGGCAGCCGGGACTCGAACCCGGAACCGCCGGTTTTGGAGACCGGTGCGC
>CAYFOT010000101.1:0-3159 GCA_964344825.1 uncultured Actinomyces sp. | reverse complement strand
GATCTGTGACAAGTGCAAGGTGATTCGTCGCCACGGCAACGTCATGGTGATTTGTGAGAACCCGCGCCATAAGCAGCGCCAAGGCTAATCACAAACCTGCGCTGACCCCATGGGTTGGCACTGTAAGCGTTTCCCCAAGCAGGACCCGAAAGGGTCGTGGGACCCTCGGTTCGAAGGCCGGGGCCGATGCGTAAAGCACCGGAGGGGAGGCCACACCTTCGAAAGTATGGAGCAAAAGGAATATGGCACGTATAGCCGGCGTTGACCTCCCCCGCGATAAGCGGCTTGAGGTTGCGCTCACCTACATCTATGGAATTGGGCGCACGCGCTCACTGGAGACGCTAGCGGCAACCGGCATCAGCCCGGACCTGCGCGTCAAGGATGCGACCGAAGAGGACATGGTTGCGCTACGCCAGTACATCGACACTCACTTTGAGGTCGAGGGCGACTTGCGTCGTGAGGTCCAAGCGGACATCCGCCGCAAGATTGAAATTGGCAGCTACCAGGGCATGCGCCACCGTCGTGGCCTCCCGGTCCGCGGCCAGCGCACCAAGACGAACGCGCGCACCCGTAAGGGACCGAAGCGCACAGTCGCAGGCAAGAAGAAGTAGACGGGGTAGGTAAAGAATATGGCACAGAAGACTCGCGCCACATCCTCGCGTAAGCCGCGGCGGAAAGAGCGTCGGAACGTAACAAACGGCCAGGCACACATCCGGTCGACGTTCAACAACACCATCATCTCCATCACTGACACCACGGGTGCCGTGATCGCTTCGTCCTCGTCCGGACAGGTCGGATTCAAGGGCTCACGTAAGTCCACCCCGTTCGCAGCGCAGATGGCAGCAGAGGCTGCAGCACGCCGCGCCCAGGAACAGGGCATGAAGAAGGTCGACGTGTTCGTGAAGGGCCCAGGCTCCGGACGTGAGACGGCGATCCGTTCCCTGCAGGCTGCCGGTCTTGAAGTTGGCACGATTCAGGACGTTACGCCGCAGGCGTTCAACGGCTGCCGCCCACCGAAGCGTCGGCGCGGCTGATTGACTTCCGCGTTGGGTGCGCGGTTTCGGCCCGCACCCAACGCATCACTCACAGGAATTTTCCCGTCTCCCAAGGCGGACCCGCCCTCGACGTCATATAGCGGGCGTTGAGAAGAAAGGAATCAACGTGCTTATCGCACAGCGACCGATCCTGACTGAAGAAGTCATTTCCGAAAACCGTTCACGCTTTGTACTGGAACCACTTGAACCTGGTTTCGGCTACACGCTAGGTAACTCACTACGGCGTACGCTGCTGTCATCCATCCCGGGTGCCGCGGTAACGTCACTACGCATTGACGGCGTCCCCCACGAATTCGAGACGATCGAGGGCGTGAAGGAAGACGTTGCAGAGATCATTTTGAACATCAAGCAGCTGGTTCTGTCCTCGGACAACGATGAGCCGGTCGTCATGTACCTCCGCAAGTCCGGCCCTGGCGTGGTTCTTGCTTCCGACATCACGCCGCCGGCTGGCGTGGAGATCCACAACCCGGACCTCCTGATTGCCACGCTGAATGAGCATGGGAAGTTGGAGGCTGAGCTGACGGTGGAGCGTGGCCGTGGCTACGTGTCGGCAGCGCAGAACAAGCACTTCGATGCGGCTTACGATGAGATCCCCGTGGATTCCATCTACTCCCCGGTCCTGAAGGTTACGTACCGTGTGGAAGCGACCCGTGTTGAGCAGCGCACCGACTTCGACCGCTTGGTTCTTGATGTTGAGACCAAGTCTTCGATTGCGGCGCGCGACGCTGTAGCCTCCGCCGGCAAGACGCTGGTTGAGCTGTTCGGCCTAGCCCGTGATTTGAACGTGGAAGCAGAAGGCATCGAAATCGGTGTCGTTGCCACGGACGAAACGCTGGCAGCTGACTTGGCTCTGCCCATCGAAAGCCTGAACTTGCAGTCACGTTCATACAACGCCCTGCGCCGTCGTGGAATCCTGACGGTTGGGGAGCTGGTGGCACACAGTGAGGCCGACCTGCTGGATATCCGCAACTTCGGCACGAAATCCATTGAGGAAATCAAGGAGGCCCTGGGTGGCCTTGGGATGGCCCTCAAGGATTCGCCGCTGCCGTCTGATGCGGCTCCCGAAGGTGAGTCGATTTTCAGTGACGACTTGGGCGTCTAAGCCCGAACATTCTTTTTGATCCAATAGAGTTTATTCAGGAGCACCAATGCCCACTCCGAAGAAGGGCCCACGGCTTGGCTCAAGCGCCAACCACCAACGCCTCATGCTTGCCAACCTGTCACGTTCCCTCATTGAGGCACGCGCAATCACCACAACCGAAGCAAAGGCTAAGACACTCCAGCCTTACTTTGAGAAGCTGGTGACCAAGGCGAAGAGCGGCACCATTCACGATCGCCGCATCGTTTCGAAGAAGATCACCGACAAGGACGCGGTTTACGAACTGTTCGACGTGATCGTTCCAGAGATGGATCCGGAGCGTAACGGCGGCTACACCCGCATCACGCGTATCGGTAACCGCAAGGGTGACAATGCACCCATGTGTGTTATTGAGATTGTGATGGAGCCTGTCGTCAAGAAGGCCACCGTCAAGACCGCTGAGAAGATCGCTGCTGCAGCGGTCGCCGAAGAGGTCGAAGAAGTGATTGAGGAAGCCGAAGAGCTTGTAGAAGAAGCAGAGGCTGAAGAGGACGACAAGTAGTCCTCACCTAAGCAACAAGGCGGCGGATCCCGAAAGGGGTCCGCCGTTTTGTTTTATGAACCGTTGTGGGGAGTGATCCCTTGGCCTCCCGCCGCGGTGGGTTCTCACACCTTAGATCGCCACTATCGCGTTAGATCGCCGTTGCCGCATAGCTATAGCGGCGATCTAACTCGATAACGGCGATGGAGTTCGTGAACCCCGGCTGGTGCCGAGGGGCGGCTACCTAAGACCGATGGTTATCCCCAATATCGATGGTTAATCCCGGGATTAACGTTCGATCATGTGCCACAACCTTCGATAGTCTGGATTGTGTTCTTCGTTTTGTATGTGAAGCAGGGTTTTGGTGGCTCTCGGGGTCGGACTGTGTTGCCGGGCCGGGCGACGTGGAGCGGTAAGCCGGGGTCGGGCCGTGTTGCCGGGCCGGGCGACGTGGAGCGGTAAGCCGGGGTCGGACTGTGTTGCCG
>CAYFOT010000100.1:0-3220 GCA_964344825.1 uncultured Actinomyces sp. | reverse complement strand
ATCCCCTTCTTTGGGATCTGCTTTGGAAACCAGATCCTGGGGCGGGCGCTGGGCTTTGACACTTACAAGCTGAAGTTCGGCCACCGCGGTGTCAACCAGCCAGTCAGAGACGAGAGGACGGGGAAAGTCCAAATCACCTCCCAAAACCATGGGTTTGCGGTGGATGCCGCCCCGGGACAGGTCTTGGAATCCCCGTTTGGCCAAGGAAAGTATGGCCGGGTCCAGGTGTCTCACGTCGGTTTGAACGACCAGGTAGTGGAAGGCCTGGAGTGTCTGGACTTGCCGGCTTTTTCAGTGCAGTTTCATCCGGAGGCGGCCGCCGGCCCACATGATGCCTCGTATCTGTTTGACCGCTACGTTGATTTGCTGCTCGATCCGGGGGAGAACTGATGGCTAAACGCGAAGACCTGAAATCAGTCCTGGTGGTCGGATCCGGTCCGATTGTGATCGGGCAGGCGGCCGAGTTCGACTACTCAGGAACTCAAGCATGCCGCGTCCTCAAGGAGGAGGGGGTGCGGGTCATATTGGTGAACTCGAACCCAGCCACCATCATGACTGACCCCGACTTCGCGGACGCCACCTACATAGAACCGATTACCCCTGAGGTAGTTGCAGCCATCATTGAGAAGGAACGCCCGGACGCGCTGCTGCCAACCCTTGGGGGACAAACTGCACTCAACACGGCGGTGGCGCTGTTCGAGGACGGAACGCTCGCCAGGTACGGCGTGGAACTCATCGGCGCCAACGCAGAGGCGATCAAGGCAGGTGAGGACCGCCAACTGTTCAAGGCCGTTGTTGAGAAATGTGGGGCGGAAGTAGCGCGCTCTCAGATTGCTCACACCATTGATGAAGTGTTGGAGGCGGCCGAGGTTCTGGGGTACCCGTTAGTGGTTCGGCCCTCTTTCACCATGGGGGGGCTCGGATCTGGATTCGCTCATGATGAGGAGGAACTGAGGCGCATCGCCGGAGCGGGTCTGCAGGATTCGCCAACCGGTGAGGTTCTACTCGAAGAGTCCATCTTGGGATGGAAGGAATACGAGCTGGAGCTCATGCGCGACAAGGCGGACAACGTCGTGGTCATCTGCTCCATTGAGAACGTGGACCCGGTCGGCGTGCACACCGGAGATTCGATCACCGTTGCTCCCGCTCTCACTTTGACCGACCGGGAGTTTCAAAACCTCCGTGACATTGGGATCGCAGTCATCCGCGAGGTGGGAGTGGACACCGGCGGCTGCAACATTCAGTTCGCGGTTGAGCCCGAAAGCGGCCGCGTCATAGTGATCGAAATGAACCCGCGTGTGTCGCGTTCTTCGGCGCTAGCCTCGAAGGCTACCGGCTTCCCCATCGCGAAGATCGCGACCCGGGTGGCCCTTGGGTACAACCTCGATGAGATCACCAATGAGATCACTCAGTCCACACCGGCCTCTTTCGAGCCGGTGCTTGATTATGTCGTCGTGAAGGTTCCACGCTTCGCGTTTGAGAAGTTCACGGCCGCGGATCCCACTCTCACCACAACGATGAAATCGGTGGGTGAGGCAATGGCGCTCGGCCGAAACTACACGGAGGCCCTAAATAAGGCGCTGCGCTCGATCGATAAGTCGGAAGTCGTCTTCCACTGGCGGGGGAATGCACCCGACGCAGAGGAGACGCGGCGCTTAGTTGAGGCGGCCCGCATTCCCTCGGAGATCCGACATGTTCAGGTCCAGCAAGCGCTTCGGGGTGGGGCAACCGTTGAGGAAATCTACGCGGTGACGGGCATTGATCCATGGTTCCTGGACCAAGTTGGGCTCCTAAATGAGGTGGCTGAGCAGATCAAGGGGGCGGCCGCCCTCGACCGCGAGGTTCTTGCCCTGGCGAAACGGCACGGGTTCTCAGATCGGCAGATCGGTGAGGCGCGAGGACTGACTGAGGACGTGGTACGGGAGGTCCGTCACGCCTTCGGCCTGCGTCCCGTCTACAAGGCAGTCGACACGTGCGCGGCTGAGTTTGAGGCGGTCACTCCCTACTATTACAGCTCCTACGACGAAGAGACCGAAGTTGCGCCAAGGCAGCGGCCTGCTGTGATCATCCTCGGATCCGGCCCCAACCGGATCGGCCAGGGAATCGAATTCGACTACTCGTGCGTCCACGCCGCCCTCGCACTGAAAGACCAGTACGAGACGGTACTGATCAACTGCAACCCCGAAACCGTGTCCACGGACTACGACACTTCTGATCGTCTCTACTTCGAACCGGTCACATTCGAGGACGTGCTGGAGGTGTACCAAGCTGAACTCTCCGCCGGGCCCGTCGCCGGGATCATCGTGCAGCTGGGCGGGCAGACGCCGCTGTCGCTCGCCAGCAGGTTGGAGGCGGCGGGTCTGCCGATTTGGGGGACGTCTCCCCAGGCGATCGACAATGCGGAGGACCGGGGGCTGTTTGGAGATGTGCTCGCGGGGGCGGGGCTCACAGCGCCGTCCTTCGGTACGGCCACCACTCTCGCGCAGGCGCTTGCGGTGGCTGAGGACGTGGGTTATCCCGTCCTGGTCCGCCCCTCCTACGTCCTCGGCGGGAGGGGAATGGAGATCGTCTACGCACCTGAACAGCTGGAGTCTTACGCAGCGCGGTCCGGGGCGTTCCTGGTCCCCGGCGCGCCCGTGCTGATTGACCGGTTCCTGGATGAGGCCGTTGAGATCGACGTGGATGCCCTGTTCGATGGGGAAGAGATGTTCCTCGGGGGCGTGATGGAGCACATTGAGGAGGCGGGGATTCACTCCGGTGACTCGGCCTGCATCCTGCCGCCCGTGACGTTGTCGAAGCGGCAGATCGAGCACATTCGGGCCAGCACCGAGGCGATCGCCCGGGGTGTGGGTGTAGTCGGGCTGCTCAACGTTCAGTTCGCGCTGGCTTCGGATGTCCTTTACGTGCTGGAGGCGAACCCTCGGGCCTCGCGCACAGTTCCGTTTGTGTCGAAGGCGACGGGTGTGCCGCTAGCCAAGGCGGCCGCGCTGGTGATGGCCGGTGCCAGGGTGGCGGAGCTGCGTGCGGATGGCTTGCTCCCCCCGGTCGACGCGGTCGCCACGCCTGTGGACTTGCCGGTAGCGGTGAAAGAGGCTGTGCTGCCGTTCAAGCGTTTCCGCACGCCGGACGGCCAAGTGGTTGACAACATCTTGGGTCCGGAGATGCGATCCACGGGGGAGGTCATGGGGCTGGACGTGAACCTACCGACCGCGTTCGCGAA
>CAYFOT010000099.1:0-3229 GCA_964344825.1 uncultured Actinomyces sp. | reverse complement strand
ACAGCCTGGTCCACGTGGAGGGTCTCCATTCTCACGACATTCCCACGGCGGTACCGGCGTGGACCGGTGGAATAATGGCGGGGTGGAGAAACTTGAGCCCGATCATTACCCAGCCTGCCTGACCGTCGACCTAGATGCTGTGCGCGCGAACGTTGCTGCGCTCCGTGAACATTCCGGGGGCACTCCGCTGCTCGCGGTGGTGAAGTCCAACGGCTATGGTTTTGGGCGCACAGAAGTCGCGTTCGCGGCGTTGGAAGAGGGCATTTCGTGGTTCGCGGTCAGCCGCATCCCCGAAGCGCTAGCGTTGCGCGCGGACTTCGACGGGGCGGATATTGACCCGCGGGATTCTCGGATCCTCACCTGGATCGGAGCCCCTGACAAAGACTGGGCAGCAGCTCATGGCGCCCACCTCGATATCGCAGTGTCTACTGTCGGGCAGTTGGAACAGGCCATTCTGGCCGCACACACCGTTGCCCAGGAACGCGGAGAAGCGCTCCGGCCGACACGGATCCACTTGAACGTGGACGTGGGGATGTCCCGCGGTGGCGCCACGGAGGTGGAGTTACCTGAGTTGGCCGCCCTCGCCAAACAAGCTCAGGATCGCGGTGAGGTTGAGGTCGTCGGTCTTTTGGCGCACCTGCCGCAAGCGGATGACCCATTCGGCCCGGGCAAGCAGGTGACCGACGCCCAGATCAACCGTTTTGAGGGATATAAGGAGTCGGTGCTGGCCGCGGGCCTCACGCCGGAAGTGTGCCATTTGGGTGCCACCGCCGCCACAGTGTGGCACCCCAATGCCCACTTTGACATGGTGCGCCCGGGGATTGGTCTGTATGGGTTCTCCCCGAACCCGAAGGCGCAGACCTCCAAGGAACTTGGGCTCACCCCGATCGGGCGGTTCACCACGACGATCACGCAGATCAAGCTGGTTGAACCGGGCACCGCCGTCTCCTACGGGGGAACATGGACCGCAGAGGACGCGAACTGGATTGGGCTGCTGCCGGTGGGGTACGCGGACGGGATTCCGCGGTGTGTCTCTAACAAGGTGAGCGTGCAGGTACTGACGGACCAGGGGGTAGTCGATGCCCCCATCATCGGCCGCGTCTGCATGGATCAAATCATGATCGACTTGGGAACGAACCCATTTACTCCAGCGAAAGTCGGGGACACAGTCGTACTGTTTGGCGACCCCGCGAAGGGTGAGACGGCGGTGGACGATTGGGCCGCTGCGTGCGACACGATCCACTATGAGATCCTCTCCAGACTGCCGGAGCACATCGTGCGCATTTACGTGGACCCGCCTCAAAACATCGATTATGAGTTCGCGTTGAAGAACGACGGCGGGGGAGCATGATGAGGGCGCAAACCACCCTCCGGTCGGAAAACGCGGATGAGACGCGTGAGTTCGGGCGCCGCCTGGCCGACTTCCTGCAGGCGGGGGATTTGGTAATCCTTGCGGGCGACCTGGGCGCGGGCAAGACGACCCTGGTCCAGGGCCTCGGCGCCGCAATGAACGTTCGTGGGCGGGTCACGTCTCCCACTTATATTGTCTCCCGCGTCCACCCCGCCCTCGGCGACGGCCCCGACTTGATTCACGTGGATGCGTATCGGGTGGAGGACGCCCTCGACCTGGAAACCATTGACTTGGATACGGAACTGGAGCACTCGGTCACCGTCGTGGAGTGGGGTGCGGGCAAAGTGGAGGCGTTGGCGCCGGAACGTTTTGAGATTCACCTTCGGGGCGAGGACGAGGGGGATTCGCGCGAAATCCGTCTCCTAGCCGTGGGGGAGCGGCCGTCAGCCCGGCTTCACGACGCCTTCGGTGATATCGACAGCGATCATGGCAGTGTACCCAACCGTTTCTCTGGTGCCGCCCCGGTCGGTATGAGCGAAGTTGCAGAGGAGGGAGAGTAGATGCTTTCAGTGTGTGTTGACACCTCCGTCTTGGCTACCGTTGCCGTGGTTCAGGACGGGAACGTCGTGGCGCAGGTGACGGATCCGAACCCGCGCCGCCAGGCGGAGGGGCTGTCCGACCTGTTCGCGCAGTGCATGGCGGACGCCGAATTTGGCGGGCCGGTACGGGACGCGGGTATTGACCGGGTGCTCGTCGGCACCGGGCCTGGCCCCTACACGGGGTTGCGGGCCGGGCTGGCGTTCGCGTCGGCGTTGGGCGCGGGGTTGGGTGTGCCCGTGATGGGCGTGTCTAGCCAGGAAATCTTGGGTTTCGGTGCGGCGGACTTTTTGGGGGGCGAGGGCGCTGCTCTCGGTGCCGCCACCGCCGAACGCGCGGCCGAACGTGCCGGCGACGGTGATGGCGACGTCGTGCGTACTACCGCCGAGCGCACCGCCATCGCCCTCGTCCTGACCGACGCGCGACGCAAAGAGGTCTACTACTCCGCGTGGAAGGTTGAGGGCGGAGCCGCGCCCACTCTTCTTTCTGGGCCGGCGGTGGCAGACATTTCCGTGGCGCTATCCGAGGCGGCCAGCGCGTCCGCCGCATTTTCGGGGCTGCCCGCGGGCGCCGCAAACCCCGGCGGGATTGGCGATGCCACGATTTCCACTGATTCCGATCCTTCCGGGAACCCCTCGGTCGAGGTCTTTTTCGCGGGCCCCGTGCCGCGCCACTTGGCCGAGCCATTGGCGCAGGTGGAAGCCCGGTTGGTTGATTTGAACGTGTCTTTGTTGGACAGGATCGCGGACGCGCAAATCGCCGCGGACCCGGACGCGACCTTCTCACTGGAGCCGCAGTATCTGCGTCGCCCGGACGTAAATACAAAGTGAGCTCGACGCCGCGGGGCATTTCCGTCTCCCCCCTGGGTCCCGAGCACGCGCAAGCCGTAGCCGCCCTCGACCGCGAAGTCTTCGCTGGTGACGCGTGGCCGGAGGTCTTGGTCCGCGAGGAGCTTCAGAGCCCATGGGGTACCTACCTCGGTGTTTGGGATGAGGGCAAGTTGGTCGCATACGGCGGCATCAAGGGAGACCTTGAGGGGGACCTCATGACGCTCGGCGTCAAGGAGTCGTGGCGAGGGCGTGGCTTGGGGCGGGCAATTAGCGCCGCGCTTATCGACGCCGCCCACAAGCGGGGCATGCGGGCGCTGGTTCTTGAGGTGCGTGCGGGCAATGAGCCTGCGGTCAGGCTGTATACGGATTTGGGATTTGTGGCGCTTGGAGTGATCCCACGCTACTACCGCGACCCCGTGGAAGATGCCGTGCTCATGAGGCTGGATTTTCC
>CAYFOT010000098.1:0-3245 GCA_964344825.1 uncultured Actinomyces sp. | reverse complement strand
GCCGTCGAGGCCGCGAACAGCCGCAGTTCCAAACTGGATGAGTTGGTCCGGTACCTCAAGAGCATCGGCATCAAGAAAGGCAGCCCCACGCGGGCGGTTGTTTTCGCGGAGCGCATCGCCACGCTCAACTGGCTGGAAGATGCATTGCCAAAGGCGCTCGGGATGCCGAAGTCCGCGTTCAAAGTCATGCATGGTGGCCTCTCCGACCAAGACCAGCAGGAAATCGTGGCGCAATTCCGCCAGGCGGACTCGCCATTGAGGGTCCTCATCACTGGCGACGTTGCGTCCGAGGGCGTCAACCTGCACGCCCAATGCCACGACCTAATTCACTTTGATATTCCCTGGTCGCTCATCAGGATCGAGCAACGCAACGGCCGCATCGACCGCTACGGCCAAACCGAGCCTCCCCAGATCGCGACCGTCGCTCTGATCCCTTCCGATGATCGATTCTCCGGGGACATCCGAGTGCTGACGCGGTTAATGGAGAAGGAGGATGAGGCGCATAGGGCGCTCGGCGATGTCGGCTCCCTCATGGGCAAGCACACTCCGAAGGCGGAGGAAGAGGAGATCCGTAAGGTTCTCGCCGGTTCCAAAGCCTTTGATGACGTCGTGCAGACTCCGGAACAGGTGATGGGTGGCGGGTCTCTGGACTCCCTGTTCGCACGCCTAGCCGGCCCCGCGACGAACGTTCCAGCGCCCAAGCCAACTCCGGACTACAAACCCAAACACGCCGCAACCAGTGGCAATGCTTGGGACGCGGGCGTCTTCGCGGGCGCGAACGCAGGGACCCCGGATGCGGGCACCAACGCAGGAACGCCGCACACGGCCACCCCCACCCCGGCTCCCGATAGCGCCACTCCAGACGCGCCCCGACAGTACGGCGCGAGCGCCCCTGAAACCCCCGCCCACCAGTTCCTCTTCGACGCCCTCCAAGAAGCCTTCAACGACGCCGCCAGCGAAGATCCCGCGTATGGCGGTGTGGGTTGGGAGCACGACAAGGCGTACTCGATCGCGCAACTGACTCCCCCACCCGACCTGGTCCAGCGCCTGAAGTTCCTCCCGCAAGCCTACCTAGCCGAGCAACGGGTCGCGGAGAACATGAAGCTGGCGACGACGCCCCGCGTTGGCAAAGATCGGCTCGCCGCAGCGCTCTCCGCCAAGGGCGGCACCTCTTGGCCGGATGCCTCCTACCTGGCGCCCCTGCACCCGGTTTTGGACTGGGCCGCCGACCGAGCCCTCTCCGAACTTGGCCGCGGCCAAATCTTCGCCGTTCGCGGTGAGGTGGATTCCCCGACCGTCCTCGTCCTCGGAACCGCCACCAATAAAGTCGGCGGGACGCTCACCTCCTCGTGGGCGGCCGTCACCTATCTTGGCGACACCCCGGATTCCGGCGCGTACATCGCGACTTTCCCCGACGGCGGGGAGGCCCTCGCCCAGTTCGGCATCGGCAAGCCGCGTACGAACGTGGCGCTGGACGCCCTCGAACTGAAACGTCTGCAACCGCTGGTGCCCGACGCGCACCGCCGCGCAGAGGCCTCGCTGGACGCCACCCTCAAAGCCGCTGAAAACTCCGCAACGGAAGGTGCAGCGGCCCTGATCGAGGAGGCTCGCGCGTGGGATGAACACGCGTCAGAGCTCACCCAACGCACCACTTTGAAGGAGCGCCGCAAGGAGATGGACCGTCACCGTGACCAGTTGGAGCGGCTGGCGTCCTCGCGCCGCAGCGTGCGTCCGATTTTGATGATTCTTCCCAAGGATTGGGGGCGGAACTAAATGGCTGCCTATGACTCCATCGTTGTGACTGGGGATTGGATTGCCCAGCATTATTTGACGTCGGCAGGGAAGGACTCCTTCGCGAAAGAAGTCACGGCCCGCGCGAAGGAATGGAAGGCCGCCGATGATGAAGGCCGCCCGTCCACGCGGGCCCGGTTCACGAAGGCACGCGCGCAGTTGCTGGCGGATCTGAGTTTGACGGAGGAGGCGGGCGCGGCGCAGGACTCCCACTACACCTCTTACGTCCAGGCTCTTCTGGACGTGTTGGGGTTCGCTTCTGGGCGGGGCGTCACGGTCACCGACCACGCCAGCCTGCTCCTAGTTTCCGCGTACGGCGCCCCCGCGACGGTCGCCATTGTCATCGCGGACCCGGCGGATTCGGTCGAGGACGCCACGACGCGCGACGGTTCCAACCTTCCACTGCCAACGACGTTGCCCAGTTTTGGTGGGGGCGAGGGCGAGGACGTGCCGAAGTCCGCTATTTTCAACAATGCCGCCCGCCTGACTTCCGCGTTATTCCACGACGACGCGCAGTTGGACTTTGTCCTCATTATTGCGGGCCGTTGGGTCGTCATTGCGGACCGGGAACGTTGGGCTGAGGGCCGCCACCTTGCCGTAAACATGCAGACTGTCGCGGAGCGCAACGACACCAAGCGCGGGGGCGAGATGGAAACTGCGCTAACTATCTTGGGTGCAGAGTCTTTCATCCCCGATGATGAGGGGACGCCGTGGTGGTCGCGCCGTCTGGCGGACTCGGTCAAACATTCCGTCGGCGTCTCCAAAGACCTGCGTGACGGCGTCCGGGAGTCCATTGAGATTTTGGCGTCCGAGGTCGTTGAGCGCCGCAAGCAAAAGGGCTTGCCGCCCCTTCCCGCTGATCAAGCCCAAGTTCTGGCCCGCCAATCCCTACGCTACCTGTACCGCATCCTGTTCCTCTTATATGCGGAAGCTTCGCCGGAGCTGGAAGTCCTCCCAGTTGGGACGCCAGAGTACGAGCAGGGCTATTCCCTGGACCGCCTGCGGGACTTGATCCAAACCGAGCTGACGACCGTCGAGCACCGCAACGGCACCCACCTTTACGATTCCCTCCAGGTCCTCTTCCGACTGGTTGACCAAGGCTTCACACCGAAAGAAGAGGGTGCAATCGAGTTCAACTCCTTGAGAGCAGACCTCTTCCTTCCGCAAGCGATCAGCTTGATCGCTGAGGTTGGCCTCGGCAATCAAGCCCTGCAAGACGTCCTCTCCCGCCTGCTACTGTCTAAGGAGTCCCGAGGGAAGGACCGCGGTTTCATCTCCTACGCCGAACTGGGTATCAACCAGTTAGGCGCGGTGTATGAGGGCCTAATGAGTTACACGGGTTTCTTCGCGGAGACAACGCTGTACGAGGTTGCCCGCAAGGGAGATCCCTCCAAGGGCTCATGGGTCGTCCCCGAAGACCGGATCGACGGAATCTCCCCCTCTGACTTCGTGCG
>CAYFOT010000097.1:0-3294 GCA_964344825.1 uncultured Actinomyces sp. | reverse complement strand
CGGACCCGCAAGCCTGGCAACAATTCAAGGACTACAACCAACGCGACGTCGAAGTAGAACTCGCGATTCAAGACCGGCTGTCCTCTTTCCCGATGCCTGAGGCGGAGTGGGAGGCTTACGGGTTGGATCAGCGGATCAACGACAGGGGTGTCGCCCTCGACCGGCAGTTGGTGGACAACGCGGTGCGGTGCGCGACCGACCACCACGACAAATCCATGGCCCGCGCCCAGGACCTCACGGGCCTGGCGAACCCGAACTCGCCCTTGCAACTCAGGGAATGGCTGATCTCCCAGGGGTGTGACATTGGGGGTTTGACGAAGCAAGAGGTATCTCGGGCGCTGGAGATATCTGTGGGAGATGTGCGAGAAGTCCTGAGACTGCGCTCAGACATGTCTAGGTCCTCAACCAAGAAATATCAGGCCATGCAACAAGTCGCCGGGCAGGATTCTCGCGCCCGCGGCCTCATCCAATTCTACGGAGCAGGCAGAACCGGCAGATTCGCCGGACGCCTCATCCAAGTACAAAACCTCCCCAGAAACTACCTACCCGACCTGGAATCCGCGCGGCACCTAGTTCGCGACGGCCACTTCGACGCCCTCGAACTGCTCTACCCGTCAGTGCCCGACACGCTGTCCCAGTTGGTGCGGACCGCGTTCGTGCCCGCCCCGGGCCGCAGGTTCATCGTCGCTGACTTCTCTGCGATTGAGGCACGCGTGATCGCGTGGCTCGCCGGTGAAGAATGGCGCCTCGACCTATTCCAAGCCGGAGGTGACATCTACTGCCAGAGCGCGTCCCAAATGTTCGGCGTCCCGGTCGGCAAACACGGACCCAACGCTGACCTGCGCCAAAAAGGGAAGATCTCCGAACTGGCCTGTGGTTACAACGGGTCCGTTGGTGCGTTGAAAGCCATGGGCGCCCTCGAAATGGGCCTGAAAGAAGAAGAACTCAAACCCCTCGTGGATGCGTGGCGCGCCTCCAACCCCAACATTGTGGGACTGTGGGCAGACGTGGAAGAAGCCGCCATCCAAGCCATCACCACCCGCACCAAAATCACCCTGCACAACCTCACCTTCACGGTGCGTTCCGGGATCCTCTTCATCACACTGCCGTCGGGCAGGCAACTCGCCTATGTGCAACCCACACTGGGGGAGAACCGGTGGGGCGGCACCTCCATCAACTACTGGGGCGTCGGCACAGGAAAGAAATGGCAAAAACTAGAAACCTACGGCGGGAAACTGGTTGAAAATATCGTGCAGGCGATCGCCCGGGATCTGCTCACACATTCTCTCTCCGTGCTGGACGATGCTGGTCACAGGACCGTAATGCATGTACACGATGAGGCCGTCATTGAAGAACCCTGTGACTCGCCCGCGACCGTCGAAAGTATCTGTCAACTCATGGGCACCCCACCCTCTTGGGCAGGTGGATTACCGCTAGACGCTGACGGCTACGAATGCGCGTTCTACCAGAAGGACTAACGGGGCTGTTTAGCGTGATGCGCGAAGCGCCGAAGCACCCCCTAGGGGACCTCGGCGATCCGATGGCAATATACGTAACTACCAAGTTACTAGGAGCCTTCAATGATTGACCCACCAAACTACCTGGATGAGCGCGCCCGTGAAAGGACCACCCGCCTCCTAGGGGAGCGAGGCTGGTCCAGAGACGAACTACAAGCACGCACCGGCATCCCTGAGACCCGTTTCCACGCGTGCATGGACGGCAAACAGTCCTTCGAACTAGACGACGTATGGAACATCGCAACAGAACTCGGAGTCAGTTTCGACTAGCTGATCCGTGACGCTGAACCCCACGACTAACTAGGGTTCCCGGTTTGTAACTCGAGGCCTAGGTGGCGTCGCTTTCATCGATAAGCCAAGTGCGGCGCAGTGGAATTGCCTTCTTCACATCGTCCGGCATGACCTCGTAGTGCTCAAGCAGGCGATTCAGCAGCTCCTCCGCGTCCCACACTGCAACCTTTAGGCGCTGTGCGTCGACTTTCGATTTGGCCGCAGCGGTGAGGCCACCCAAGGCAACCAGCAGCCCATGATCGGCGTGGTGCAGTCCGACCACACCGCCTAGCTGGTCCAGCACCTCGGATCCCACGCGCCCTTCTTGTGACTTGACCTGGACGATGATGGTAGGTGCTGATATGCCCAGGACTCCGGAGCCAGCGATGATGTCGATTCCTCCGTCAGCGCCTACAGGTTGAACCTTGCAGGTCATTCCTTCGGCCTGCAGTATCTCGGCGACCAGGTCTTGAAGACGGTGACCTGAGTACTGTTCGCGTATCCGAGCGAGGATGCGGTCACGCGAGTAGCGAATGATGTCTTGGCCGCCGGAGGCGATTGCCTCGTCACTATCGACGACCTCTACATCAACTTCGGGGAGGGCCAGCGGAGTGTCGGGACGCGCGCCGGGATCCGTTTCCGCTCCTGCGAGCAGGCGTCCCAGCCGGTATGCGGCGTCGTTGCGCTTGACCTCGCACACTGTACTGAATGCGCCCAAAGAGTACAGAAGGTCCTGACTGACCGAAGTGCGGCTGACGTCGGGACGATCCCAGGTCACGGTGCGAACATGCCGCAAACCATCCGGCTCGGACAGTCTCTGGTAGTCACCGGTCACGGTGCCTATCGCAAGGAGCCCGTCTTTGGTCATCGGGAGCACAACGATGTCACCGACCGCCATTTTGTTGGCAAAGGCGTTCAGTTGTGCAGCGTAAGTTACGACCGCACCAGGCTTTTCTCCTGGCATTTGCGCCGCGACCAGTGCTTTCATTTCTTGCAGGTCACCCGCGGAGCCAAGGTCGTCCATCTCTCGGAAGTCGATGCCCGTGTAGCCGTTCTCCAGCATCCAACGGTCGAAACGAACATCTTTCGAGCCGCGCACCAGCCACGCTCTCGGTTCGGTGGTTCTTCCGTCGCTTGTCATCTTTGGCTCCTCGACTCCCTCATTGCCTGTGACTACACGTGGCTCGTAGTAGTTGGCCCCTATGTCTGAGCTGCCTGTGGGCTCAGCCTCCTAATCCATTCTGCCAGCGTCGCACCGCAGACAAGCGATGGGGGATGGGCGTGGCCGCCCGTCACGAATCGCAGACAAAGACTCCACTGAAACTGGGGTTATATTTCGCCCCTTCTCGAAGCCCTCTACTTGGAGGGTCGTGTAGCAGTTCCTATTTCCGAGTCGGCCCTCCCCAGAAGGAGGAGCCGACCATGGCTACCAACATTGAAGCGTTAGGGGACTCTGCCGGTCATCGAGCAGGGAGCAGACGCGTGAGGCCGGTCGCGGCCCTGGATG
>CAYFOT010000096.1:0-3407 GCA_964344825.1 uncultured Actinomyces sp. | reverse complement strand
TGAGCCCAGCGAGCTACCGAGCTGCTCCACCCCGCGTCGGCTCATACAGTCTAAACGCCGCCTCCCCCAAAGTTCAAGCCGGTTTGACGTGGGCTCTCTCATACTTTGTCTCCAAGCCATGAGAGAGCCACGCTCTTATCCCTCGCTTGTTCCCGCGTCGGGGTCGATGGTCGCGATCTCCGCGTCCTCGCCCAACTCACCTAGGTTCTGGTCGCCCGTCCCCTCAGATCCCGGGATCTGCCCCAGCCCCTCACTACCAGCCCCGTCAATGAGGTTCTGAAGCGCAACCAGCTCCTGCAATGCCGCATCCAAGGCATCCTGCGCCTTGCCGTACGCCGTCCAGTCGCCCGCCTTCATGGCCTCATCGGCCGCGACCATGGCGTCGCGCGCCTTCAGGATCGCGGCGTTCAGGGCGCTTTCATGGTCGAGGGGTTCGGTGGATTCGCCCTCGTCCTCGCCCTCGACCGGCTTCGCCTCAGACTCACCCGTGGTGGCCTGCGCGTCACCACCGAAGGTCTGGTCCAGCGCCTCATTGAGCGTGCGGGCGAACCCAACCTGGTCGCCGAAGGACGTCAGCACGTACCGCAGCACCGGGTACGCCGTCGACCCCGTCGACTGGACGTAAACCGGCTGCACGTACAGCAGGCCGCCACCAACCGGTAGCGTCAGCAGGTTGCCACGGATAACCGAGGACCCCTGCTGCGACAGCAAGTTCAACTGCGTTGCGACCTGCTGGTCCGTGTTGAAGTTGTTCTGCACCTGACCAGGGCCGGGAACCGTGGTCGAGGAGGGAAGGGCCATCAGGCGCAGCTTCCCGTACCCGTCGCGGACCTCACCGGGACTGTCCCCCGTTTCGGAGTCGACGGCTAGGAAGCCAGCCATTGCCGCTCGCCGGGCCTCGCCTCCACCAGCCGGGACATACACCGAGGTCAAGGAGAACTCCGCGCTCTCCTGCGTCGGCATCTGCATCGTCAGATAGTACGGCGGCTGGAGGGCCTGCGTGGTGCTGCCGTCCGACGCCGAGGTCGGGTCTTCCGACAGTCGCCAGCGGTCACCACCGGTGTAGAACTCCGCGGCCTCCGTGACGTGGTAGGTCTCCAGCAGTTGGCGCTGGACCTTGAACATGTCTTCGGGGTAGCGGAAGTGGCTCATGAGGTCCCCGGTCACCTCAGAGATGTCCTCAATCATGCCCGGGTACACGCCCTTCCACGCGGCGAGGATCGGGTCCTCATCATCCCATGTGAACAGTCGTACCGAGCCGTCATACGCGTCCACAACCGCCTTCACGGAGTTGCGCATGTAGTTCACGTCGGAGTTCGGCAGGACCGAGCTGGCATCCACCGTCCTTGAGTCCGTCGTCGCGTTCAGAAGGTTCACCCGCTCCGCGTACGGGTAGTTCGCCGAGGTCGTATACGCATCCACGATCCACACCAGACGCTTCGGCGTGGACTCATCCCCGTCCATGTCGACGACCGCCGGGTATGCCTTGTGCTCCAAGGTCAGGTACGGGGCAACCTTCGCGACGCGCAAAAGCGGGTCGCGGTCGTAGAGGATCTGGGACTCAGAGTTGGTCTGCTGGGAGAAGAAAATGTCGGTCGACGCGAACTTCACGGCGTAAAGCAGCTTGTTCCAGGGGTTGCCCACGGAAGGCCCGCCCTCGCCCGAGAACGTCGTCTGAACCTGCCCCGACGCCGCATTATCGTCCGGGTAGTCAAGCTCCTGCGGCGTCGCGCCCTCCGGCGCGCCCACAATGGAGTACTCCGGGGAGTTCGCGGAGAAGTAGACGCGGGGTTCGTAATCCCCCATCTCCCCCTGCGACGGGATGGAAGACTCCCAGAACGCCGGGGTCCCGTCCGCGCGCACCGTGTTACCGTACGCGGCCACGACACCGAAGCCGTGCGTGTAGACGGTGTGGAGGTTCACCCAGGTCTGCTGCTCAGGCTGCAGGCCCGGCAGGTACAGGTCGCGCACGGCAATGACCGTGTCACGTCGCTCACCGTCAATCGTGTAGCGGTCGACGGAAAGCTTGGAGTCGAACGTATAGTACGGCCTGGACTGCTGCAACTGGCGCACCGTTGGGGAGATCACCATGGGATCCAGGAGGCGGATTTGGGAGGTGGCCTCACTGTCCTCACGCAACTGACCGGCGGTAGCGGTCGTTGTCGCGGTGTAGGTTTCATACTCCACTTCGTCTAACCCGTATGCCGCAAGCGTCGCGTCAATGTTGCGCTGAATGTAGGGCTGCTCCATTTGGCGCGCGTTCGGAGTGACACGGAACTGCTGGATCAGCGCGGGGTATGCGCCGCCGATGACGAGGGCGGAAACGACCGTCACCGCGACACCAACCGCGGGCAGGCGCCACGTCCCCTTGAACGCAGCCACCACGAACAGCACGGCGACGAGGACGGAAATCACCGCCAAAATAATCTGCGCCGGCAGCACCGCGTTCACCTGGCGGTAGAGCGCGCCGTCCACCAGATCCCCGTCGTTCAGGACGAGGGCGTAGATGCCAATCCAGTAGCGAAGCGCCACCGTCAAGGAAAGGAGGGCGCCGAAGATGCCGATCTGCATGCGGGCGCTGTTGGTCATCTTGAAGCGGGGGGCTACGGTGATGCCACCGTAGATGTAGCCCACGCTCACGACCGCGATGGCGCACACGATTAGGGTGTTGAGGAGGAAGCCGGTAATCAGCTCAAGAACCGGCAGTGTGAACACGTAGAAGCCGATGTCGAGGCCGAACTGCGGATCCGTCGTCCCGAACGGCGTGCGGTTGAACCAGATCATGAAGGTTTGCCATTGGCTGGCCATGCCCGCGGCCGTCATGAAGGAGATCAGTGCTGGCAAACCCCAGAAGAGCAGCTTCCGGAACGGTTCCAGCGCCTTCTGGTACTCACGCAGGTTGGAGCCCTTTTGGCCCGATACCTTCTTTGGTGCGCTCTTGTAAGCCCAGTGGACCGTGCCGACGATGGCCGCGAACTGGACAGCGAATGCGACGACAAAAAGGATTGCTGATGCACCCCACCTGGTCAGTAGGACGCGCACCGCGCTCAACTGATCGAACCAGAGAACCTCGGTCCAGGTCCGAGAAGCCACGAAGATCGTCACTGCCAACAGCGCAATGACTCCGATCGTGATTCCCAGCGGGCTGCGTAGCGCAGCGCCCGCGTTCGGGGCTTGAGTTGGTGGCCCGTCTTTGGGTCTATCGGGCGGGTTTGGGGTGGCAGTCGGAAAAAAGCTCACTGCGATCCTCTCTGGGGCCGAGCAAAGCAGCCCTCTGGCTATCTTCCGCCATTCTATCGTCGAGGGCGTATCTGTCGGTACAAGGAGATACGATTGCCGCCATGAGCGAAATTGCTAATCAAAGTGACAATGGGACTGATGACCCTGCTGCCGTAGGCGGCGCGCCC
>CAYFOT010000095.1:0-3479 GCA_964344825.1 uncultured Actinomyces sp. | reverse complement strand
ACCGACACTGGACCGATTTTAAGTCGGCTGCCTCTGCCATTGGGCTACGGGGGCTTTAACGCAACGTTACAACCTTAGTGCGGATGACCCACAAGACTCAAAGCCAACCCATCTAGAATATCGTGCTCTGACACAACCACGGAGGGAAGCCGATGGTCATCGGCGCATGTTGCACCGGCAGGGGGCGTCCCCGTATCGTCACCAACTACGGGTGCCTCCACAACCCCCAGGTAACCTAAGATGCGCTCCCATATCAGCACTCCACCTGCTATTACATCGGCCCTTCCCGACGGCATCGCAGGCAGTGCCTGCTTCTGCACCACCGGCGCATGGATGAGGACATCGAAGGCCTCCTCCCACTGTTCACGCGAAGGCTGGTAACCATGGGTCAAGGCGGGATCGTACTCCTTTACACCACGAATTAGCGCCGCCAGACTGGTTACGGTACCCGCCACTCCTACGACCGTGCGCGCAGCACGCATGTCGACGACTCTGGCAGCCTCCGCGATCCTCTGATCGATCCACGTCCGCGCTGCCGCCAACTTGTCCTCGCTCCACGGCTCCGGCCCGAACCTTTCGGTGACGCGCACCGACCCCATGTCTATCGAGATCGCGCTTTCCACAGAGCCCCTTCCAAGCACGAACTCCGTGGACCCACCCCCTATGTCAACTACTAGATAGGGCGGTTCGAGGGCGGTCGGCAAAGACGATATCGCACCTACGAAAGAGAGCTCCGCTTCCTCTGTCCCGCTGATCACCTCTGGAATGACGCCCGTAATTTCCGCCATCCCATCAACGAACAGGCTTCGGTTAGCAGCATCTCTTGTGGCTGATGTCGCCGCAACGCGCAGAGCACTAACGCCCGCCGTGTCGATTCTTTCTTTGTACAGTGCTGCGGCCGCAAGAGTGCGTTCTACCGCGTCATGGGCCAGCTCACCCGTCCGATCCACGCCCTGACCCAGCCGCGTGATCACCATGTCGCGTTCAATGTCTCTCATTGCGAGGACGCCCCCACCTGGTGTCACGTCGCTTATTAGCAGACGGATGGAGTTCGTCCCGCAGTCGATCGCCGCGACCCTGCGCGCTTGACCCATGCTCTATTCCCCGCCCTCGACCCAATCCTCTTTGGGCCACCAAACTGAACCTTGGAGCGCACGCTGGCCCCACCCACGTCGGATAATCTCACCGATAGCAAGGTCGCCCACCGGATTCACTCCTTTACCGACGGCCAAGGAGTGCCCAACCAGGGCGTGCAGACACTTCACCCTCTCCGGCATCCCTCCGGCGCTGAAGTTAGCGATTTCAGGGGTGTCATCGACGCCTGCGACCCTGCCGGCTTCAGCGCGTCGCGCTAAGTAGTCCTCATGTGCTTTTCGGTACGCATCTCTCAACGTCGCGTCACTTGCTAAGAGAGTGGACAGGTCTTCCATGAAATGCTCAGCCTCCAAGCGTGAGCAGGCCGCGACTAGGTCTGCGTCCGTCAGATAGAAGAGGGTTGGGAAAGGCGACCCATCTGGTAAACGCGGGGCCGTGACCACGACCAGAGGGCGTCCCGAAGGCGCCACTGCACCGACTCCAAGTACGCCCCGAGGCTCTCTCCCAAGGTCGGCTGCGACAGCGTCACGGTCCGCTTCCGTCCAACGCCACACCGTTGAGTCTGCTATCTCATCCATTGCCAACTTCACCTTCGCTGTCACCCGCGCCGTCAGCGCCTGCCAAGCCCGTCGTAGTTGAAGGCTGCGGTTGGTCAGCATCTTTCAGCGCCTCCGCCACATGCCACATCCATGGCTTAGCGGGCCCCTTGTGGGCATCGGGGTGGTTCTGTTCCGCACCACTTTGTTGGTTGGGCGCATCGGTCACCACGAACTGGGTTTCCCCAGGCCTCACGAACCCAAGGCGTTCCCGTGCCTTAGCAGCGACGTAGTCTTCATTTTCCCAATCGGCCAGCTCATCGCGCATCGCCTCATTCTTAGCCTGCGCTTGTGCGACCTCCGCGACAACAGCGCGGTAGGCCTGTTCCTGCTTCATCCACTGAAGACCCAGCGGAACTAACGTCGTCAGCAAGACGACCGATACCGCGATCCCCACCAGCGTCCGAATAGATACTGTCAACCCACCGAAGGACCATTTGGCACTGTCCTTGTGGGAATGAACGGGAATTTTCTTCCTGCGCCCCTTCGCGCTGCTACCGGGCGAGGTTGAACTACGAGGAACCGTGGAAGGTCTACCATGCGGGGACGACTTCCCTGTGTTCTTTGCCGCCCCATTGGGAAAGCGGAAGCCGCGCGGTTTGGCGTTGGTTTCGTTCTTCGGCTTAGAAGATCCCCTCTTGGGGCGCGACCACCGGGCACCTGCCGGATCCGCTGAGAAGGACGGACGGGCCGCGTGCAGACTCTCTCCCGCTGGGATCTCTGATCTACCGTCCGTGACCTTCTGTTGCGCGGAGGCATCCAGCATCGCGCGCGTCCTAGGGCGCTGCGGCGGCATGGATGGCGAAGTCATACCACCTATCTTCACTTATCGACCTCGAATGGAGAAACCACCACGCCACAAACCGGAGACAGGTCCCGCGTCATACTCCGACCAAGGCCGCGGGTTCGGCGCGACCGATTGCTATCATTCGGATGAAATACCGCGTCTACGAAGGATCGCCCCATGAATGAGCGCCCACCGAAGTCATCGATTTCTAAGTCTCTGAGGTCTGGCAGAGCATCTTGTTTCTCCCCCGAAGCGATGCTGATCACTCTATCAATTGAATTCATCGGCGCAGCTTGGGTTGCAGCACGCTATCGCTTGAACCGCGTCGGGTGGCTGGTTGTACTGCTGCTGATCTTCCTTGGCACGTTCCAGCTGGCTGAGTACCTCATCTGTGAGGATCCGCGTCTGTCTGGCCACGCCCTGGCACAAATCGGCTACATGTCCATCACTATGCTGCCGCCACTTGGCATTAGCCTGGCCATGGCGCTCGCTAAGAAGAAGTCACTTCTGGCACAGTCCCTTATGTATGCGGCCGCAGCAGCGTTCATCATCTACTGGGGCTTCTTCAAGTTCTCAATCGACGGTGACAAGTGTTACGGCAACTACGTCTTCATTGAGGCGCATAGCGACGCAATGTGGGTCTACGGAACCTATTACTACGTGTTCTTGGCAATCGGGACGTTCTTCTCCCTTTACTGGAGTTTCAAGACTTCCGACCGCCGTCAGGCTTGGGCATTGAGGGCGCTCATGGTGGGCTACATCGTGTTTATTGTCCCAACTATCGCGGTTGCCATCATCAGGCCGCAGGTCGACGATTCTATCCCGTCCGTGATGTGTGGGTTCGCGGTCTTCCTTGCAGTGACGCTCATCTTCGCCGTGATTCCGTTGGCGGGCACTAAGCGCCCTTGGGGATCAGGGAAGAAGGAAAGCGAAAGCGTCGGCGAAATCGGAGAGGAATCCGCTAACTAGCCGTAGCGCCGTTACCGAAAGCAAACACCAGC
>CAYFOT010000094.1:0-3532 GCA_964344825.1 uncultured Actinomyces sp. | reverse complement strand
CAGGGCCGGAAGGCAGCAAGGATACGGTCGCTCTGTCGGGTGCGCGGGGGATCACTTATATCCAAGTTGGCTCACTCAACGTGTCCGCAGCCGCACGGATCCGCAGTTATCCACAGGTCCACGGGTCCTCCCCTTGTGGCGCGACCGGAAGGGTCTAAGGTCGAAACGTGACTACTGCCCTGTACCGCCGTTACCGTCCCGACACGTTTGAGGACGTCATAGGCCAAGAACATGTGACCCAAGCCCTGCAGACCGCGTTGGCCTCGGGTCGGGTCGCCCATGCCTTCTTATTCTCTGGTCCCCGCGGCTGCGGGAAGACCACGTCCGCCCGGATTATGGCTAGGGCGCTCAATTGTGCGAAGGGCCCAACCCCGACACCGTGTGGAGAATGCCCGTCTTGCATAGACCTCGCATCCGGTGGCTCCGGGTCGTTGGACGTGACAGAGATTGATGCCGCGTCCAATAGGGGTGTGGAGGCGGCCGCTCAGCTGCGTGAACGGCTGATTGTTGCGCCGTCACGGGACCGGTACCGCATTTTCATTTTGGACGAAGCGCACATGGTTACCACGGAGGGGTTCAACGCCCTCCTGAAGGTTGTGGAAGAACCACCCGAACACGTGAAGTTCATTTTCGCGACGACCGCGCCGGAGAAGGTGCTGGCGACCATCCGATCCCGCACTCACCATTACCCGTTCCGCCTTGTGGGACCGGAGGTTCTGGTTCCCTACCTGCATACCCTCACGGAGCGGGAGGGAGTGACGCTTGATGAGGCGGTATATCCCCTTGTGGTGCGTTCCGGGGGTGGTTCGGTACGCGACTCCCTGTCCGTCCTCGACCAACTCATTGCGGGTTCCGACGGGCACGTCACCTCCAAACGCGCCATTGAGCTGCTTGGCTACACCGACACGGTTCTCTTGGATCGCACTGTGGACGCGCTGGGTGACGGTGACGGGGCGGAGGTTTTCCGCATCATTGAGGAGGTTGTCGGATCGGGCCAGGAGCCCAGGCGCTTCGTTGAAGACCTGTTGCAGAGGCTCCGTGACCTCATGGTGTGTGCGCTTGCGGGGGAGCGGGCCGCGGACATTCTGGTGGAGGTGCCCGCCGATCAGCTCCTAGTCATGCACCAGCAGGCGGGCAGGTGGGGGCCGCCGTTGTTGTCCAGGCGCGCGGACGTGGTGGAAAAAGCGCTGGCCGACATGTACGGGGCGACGTCTCCGCGTTTGCAGCTGGAACTCCTGATGGCGCGCCTATTGGTGTCTGGGCCCGGTGGGCACACGGAAAACGCTCGTGTCAGTGCGGTTAGTTCCGCGGCGACCCCTGCCCCTACCCCGGCACCCGTTTCCTCCCGGGCCGCCGCGGCCAGCGCCGATGCGCAGGGGGCGAGGGCGCAGGTGGCGGAGCAAGCAGCCACCGCGGAAGTTCCGGTGCGCGCCGCGGAGGAAAGCACTGTGTCCCTACGTGCCCCTGAGCCGGCGCCGACTCCGTCGCCCTCGCCCACTCCGCCAAGTCCTGCGCGGGAGGTGCCCACCACAGGTGAGGTTCGTTCGAACTGGCGTGAAATACTGAGCCAGATCGGCAAATTCGGGGCAGCCCTGCCGGCCCTGATCAAGACGACCCGACGCGTTGAGCCCGTTGGGGAGTACATCTATTTCTTCTTCATGGAGAGCTCGGGAGCAGAGAGGTTCCGCGCGGCCGGCGGGGAAGGACATCTTTCGAAGGTACTTTCCTCTGTGTTTGGTCGCGAAGTGTCAGGTCGTGTTGCGGCCGTGTCGGAGGCAGACGACATTGTTGCGGGCCGCGTTCAGCGTGACGACGCGGCGGCAGAGCCTGCGGCGCACAGCGTGGTTGACCCGGTGACGTCAAGTTCCGGGAGCTCAAATGTGGCACCAGCTTCGGCCACCGGTGCGCCGGAACGCCAAGAGAGCCCGGCCGCAGCGACAGTAGGTGCCGTCCCGGCGCATGCTCCAGAACCCGCGGTGGAGGAGCGGAGGGAGAGCGCGCCCTCGACCAACTCTTACAGGGGACGTAGCGCAGCGGAAATGGTCTTAGACATCCTGGGCGGAAACGTTATGCGTGAGACGCTCATAGAGTCGCCCACGCAACCTGGTTACGACGGTCCCGAACTGATTGAACCGGACCCTAATGAGATCGGTGAGTTGGACTTGGAGGTTGGTCTGTGAGCAGCTTTGAGGGTGCCATCGGGGACCTGATTGACTGCCTAGGGGCGCTTCCAGGCATCGGCCCCAAAAGCGCGCAGCGACTGGCATTCCACCTGCTGGAGGCCGACTCCGGGGAAGTCGCGGCTCTTGTGAGCGCGCTGGAGGCCGTCAAGGAAAACGTCCACTTCTGCTCCGTGTGCGGAAACGTGACTGAGACGGAGGTATGTTCCATCTGCACGGATACGCGCAGGGACACTTCTATCCTCTGTGTGGTGGAAGAAGCGAAAGACATTACCGCCGTGGAGAAGACGCGGGTGTTCCGGGGTCGTTACCACGTGCTGGGTGGAGTGATTGATCCGCTGGCGGGCGTGGGGGCGGATCAGTTGCGAATGCGTGAGCTGTTCCAGCGGCTTGCGGATGGCACCGTGCAGGAAGTCATCCTTGCCATGAACCCCACGGTCGAAGGGGAAGCGACAGCCGCGTACATCGCACGTTCGGTTTCCCCCATGGGTGTCTCAACGACGCGCCTAGCATCCGGACTGCCCGTGGGTGGGGACTTGGAGTACGCCGATGAGGTGACTTTGGGGCGCGCACTTGAGGGGCGCCGCACCGTTTAGATGCAACGCCCCCCAAGTAGAAAAGACTAAAGAAGGACTACTGAGCCGCTTCCTGCTGCGCAATCTGCTTACGCACTTCGTCCATGTCCAGATCACGGATCTGCTTGATCAGATCATCCAGCACGTGGCCCGGCAGCGCACCCGCCTGGCGGAACACAGCGATGCCGTCGCGGAACGCCATCAGGGTCGGAATGGACGTAATCTGCGCCATGCCAGCCAGTTCCTGCTCCGCTTCGGTGTCAACCTTGCCGAACACGATGTCGGGGTTTTTGTCCGCAGCCTTATCGTAGATCGGCGCAAACTGGCGGCACGGCCCACACCACGCTGCCCAGAAGTCAACCAGGACGATTGCATTCTCTGTAACTGTTGACTCAAAGTCTTCAGCGGTTAGGTTCTTGATCGCCATTATCTCTCTCCTCGCATTCGCGAATATTTCCCGCCCATCGGCGCTCTACATCCAGACTACTGACAATGGCACCAAAGTGTGAGCCTCAATGTCGGATTTGTGGGTCGTTACGCTCCGCTTGTAGCGATACGGGCCAGGGTATCGGTGACGATGGGCAGATTCGTGGGAATCCACGGGATATCGAGGGCGTCTTGCAGCTCCACCCACCTCAACTCCCTGTGTGACCCGTGCGGAGCGGGAGGTGGCGCATCAGGGGCTACCTCTGCAATCCAAACCCACATGACGCGGCCCGCCAGGATGGGCCAAGGTGCGAAGCCGGGGCTGCCTTCGCCTTCGCCTTCGCCCTCGCC
>CAYFOT010000093.1:0-3545 GCA_964344825.1 uncultured Actinomyces sp. | reverse complement strand
AGATCCCCACCGCCGCCACCTCCGGCGACGTGAACACGGCCCGCGCGACCGCCTCTGTATCCAGTGGCTTCAGGGAGTCGCCGAGGGCGTGCCACATTGCGATCCGCCCCTGCTCGGCCGCGACCGACGCCAGCGGCAACACGCCAGTACAGTCCCCCGCGGCGTAGATCCGGTAACTGGTCGTCCTCGACACCCTATCCACGCGAACGTGCCCCGACGCGGTGGTCTCCACGCCCGCCTGGGCCAGCCCCAAGTCCTCCGTGTTCGGCAGCGCCCCCACGGCCACCAAGCAGTGCGAGCCCACCACCTGGCGCACTCCAGAGAATTGCTTCCCCAATTGGCTCTGAATCCCCTTGGAGACAACACCAGTCCCACCCGCGATCAGCACGTCCGTGACGCCGAGTCGATTAAGCTCACCGACCACTTCACTTGGGACTGAGCTCTGGCGCCCGTTTACCAGTATCACCGGACCTGCTTCAGTGCCCGCTACCCCGCTGGCCGCTAGCGCGTCAGGGAAGTTAGCGCCCGTGGCGATCACAGCAAAGTCAGCGGAGTCAAACGTCGTTTTCGAGGTCAAAAGCAGAGGTGCACCCATGTCTGCGGCAGCGGAAGCGGCCGAGAGCGCATCGGGGAACGTCGCAACGGTCGCGACGAATGCGGCGTCAACACCTTCCGGGTAGAAACTGGAGATGGCGGCCGCAGTCTCGTAGCGGTTCGCGCCTGAAATGCGTGTCGTGCCGGCTGGGAACGTAATGCCGGGGTCCTCTTCCAACGTGGCGGTTGCGGCGACGTCCTCAGTCGGTGCAACGTCGCCCTCGTCCGTGGCGTCCTCGCCCACGGCGCCCTCGTCCGTGACGTCGACCAGCTGCGCGCCGTCCTCATCCCAATCCGGGGCGAGGGCGTCTTCGGACTGCACGGCGTCAGTCTGCACCACGTCAGTCTGCACCGCGTGCGACTGTGCGGCGAGCGCCACGTCGCCACTGTCCGGGACCTCCGTGGAATACGCGGGGGCGGCAAGCACACCGGTGAGCAGCAGCGCCATCGCAGCTGGCACACCCATGAGCTGAGCGGACTTCTTCTTGAACTTGCGAATCATCAGCACTCTCTAAATCTGTGGCGACGAATGTCCGACGGCAGCCTTCGCGGCACATCTATAGCAACGCCCCCGGGGGCCTCGATCGAACAAACTCAGCAAGAAAATTGCTTGCGACAGCATATTTGTGGCTCGAAGCTGTCCTGAGGTGCGACGAAGAGCCCCGCGAATCAGGTCATGGCGGCGTTCTCATAGAAAGGAGGGCCTAACCGCGTCGGCATGTGCGCATGTTGGCGTGAGCCAGAGCTCGGCAGCAGACGACCAACAACTGGCCCTATTCGTCCCCCAACAAACGTTCAACCAAAACACCCATGTGGGACCCGGGCGAGGGCGGAAGCAGCTCACCGTCTCCTGGATCGACTCCCGCCAGCTGACACCGCTGCCGAGCTTTAGCATGCTCTTCAAAAGGAAAATCCTTCGGCAAGTGCTTTTCCGTCTCGCGCTCGGAGGCCACTTTATCGAAGTGTTGTTGAGCTTCCTTTTGGATCTGGTAGCGGCGCACTGCCTCGTAGTGCGCGACCAACCAAACTTCAAAGCAGGGGCGCGAAATCACTGCTCGCCAAGTCGGAATGCCCTTCACCTTAGGTCCGGTTTTCGCAACCTGGCGCGCGAACTCACTGCGGTCGACTCCGTCTTCGTCTACGACTACCCACACCTCGTCGTAGGCACTGGTATCAACCGCCGGCGTCTTCAGCTTTCGCAGGACGGTCTTGGGTTCGCCTGGCACAAGTTGGATCGTGATTGAAATCGGGCGGTTGCGGGCCAACTTTTTGAGCCCCTTCAGGTAGGCCATCTCTGTGCGCGTACCGTTAGTCACTATGAGAACGGTGGTCCGCGCCCGTCTGCGTGAATCCCTCCGACGCCCCATGCGTCAGCCTCCAATCGACGAGGACGTCAGATAGCTGTACAGGAGACCGTCGTCGATGTCAGGCACAGCGCCGAACCTGCCGGCCATGTACCTGCGTTCATTATTGTTTCCGTCACGGTTGTCGAACGCATCGAGGGAATACAGTTCTGAACCACCACCTGGTCCCTTTTCAACGAACCAGACGCTGCTAGGTTCCAGCAGACGCATGGGCGCATTCCCAAGAAGCGCAACGTCATGCGTAGTGAAGATGATTTGCGCCCCATGCCGGTTTGAGTCTGTAGACACAAAGAGACCGACGATGTATCGCACAAGTTCCGGGTGAAGACTGGCATCTAGCTCATCAACCAGTAGCACCCCACCATTTCTCAGGGCGTTAAGGGCATGCCAGGCGATCGTCAGCCAGGTTAGGGTTCCCGAACTCTCATTCGCCAGTGACAGGTCAAAAGTGACGTCGCCTTCGCCGCGGTGAGTGAACGAAATCCGCTCCATGATTCGGGGAATGTCGTCAACGCGGACCTCCTCACTGCGTTCTCTTATCGCATCTAGCATCCGTGACGCTGTGTCGCGTACTTCCTGCGGTATCTCTTCCGATCTAATGTCAATCTTGACTATTCCAAGGTCCGCTGCCGCCAGTAGCGCGCTGACTAGGTCCGCCTGCTCCTTTGGCATCGCCAGCATTTCGACCACCACGCGCTTGACCACGTCCTCGTCCTGAGTGTCCCGGAATGACACCTTTTCAATGCCTGAACCTGCCGCCAGCACCTCAGCCACTGGAGCAAGATCCCTATGCCCGTACTTGAGCGCAGTTGCCAGAAACAGAGCGCCCGGGCGAGTGATCTTTAGAACCTCAGCAGTGGGACCACCCAGACTCCTACCCTTCTTGAAGACGATCTCAGCGTCCCGCCCGTCCTGCCCACGCGTGAAGAGCATTCGTTCAGAACCCCGAGGAAATGAATATAGCGCTTCCCAAGTGATCCCCCACCGGCGGGCGACGACTTCATATCGGTACCGGACATCGTCTGCCACGAAGTCCACACGGTACTCCGACGACGGATCATGACCGTCTCGGTTCGCGGGAGGCTGATAGATAGCGCCTGAACCCGGTCGCCGAATGGATATCGCCAGCGCCCAAATCGCGTTCAGCAGCGTTGTCTTACCCGAAGCATTTGCACCAAACACTGCGGCGACCCTTTCAGAAGAATCAACCCAGGTAGCCCCCACCCTGGGCACGTTGGTGCGTAGTGAGTTGGATGCAAGGTCCAGCGTTGCCTGATCGCAGAAGGACCGGAAACCAGAGAACTCGAACTGAAGAATCATGACTCTATGATAGCGCTAAACCTACTTTTCGGGAACTTTTTTACAAAACAGGACCTAACTTCGCCTCATATGTCCGTGAACGGAAGCTGGACTGGCGCCGCTCTGACGAGCCACTGTGTAGCACCCCCCAGATGGATACGCCCCTCCGCCCTCGCCCCGCCAAGGTAACGTTGACCCTATGCCGGGACTCGCGCGCCGCGGCCGCCCGCGGTAGCGACCACCCAACGAAACGGCGACAACGGAGCCACACGACGTAACCCACCAGAT
>CAYFOT010000092.1:0-3628 GCA_964344825.1 uncultured Actinomyces sp. | reverse complement strand
ATCGGCACATTGTTGTAGCGGTAGCGCGTCAGCCGGCGCATCTTCGCGTCGCGGTAGAACGCGTAGCCGCCGCCGGTGTGGGAGGTCAGGCTGAAGAAGTCCTGGGAGCCCAGGTAGTTGATCCACGGGTAGGGCGTCTTCGGGGTCTCGATGACATATTCGCGGGCCTCGTCGTCAAAATGGCCAAACCGCATCGGCGTGCCTTCCGGTAGAAGATAGGAAACCTCCCTGTTTGGGAGCGCTCCCATGAGTTTAGCGGGCGTGGGGCGAGGGCGCTAGTCCGGGACGCGAGGTTAGCATTCCAGCCAGCCTTTCCACCGCGAGGCCAAAGGCGCTGGATCGTCGGTATCGCCTTAGATCGCCGTTGTCGCACAGCTATAGCGGCGATCTAAGGCGATAACGGCGATCTAGGCCACATGGATGTGGAAGGAGACCCTGAAATGAGTCGGCAAAATCCCCAGAGCCCATTCGCAACGGGTCCGCCGTTGTCGAGCCGATATCTGCAACAGACAGAAACGTTCACAACGAACGGGAGCACCAATAAGAGGCCGGAAAACCTACTCCCGGAGGCGCCACCTGACATCAACCTTAGGGGCCGCTGCATGGGCACTTCCCACTCGCTTCCCACTTGCTTGCCACTGTGAGAAACAGACGGGAGGTAGTGGCCAACGGTCTGAGTTCAAGCCCGCGGCCCACCCCACCTCTCCACTGCGCTTCAAACGGCACCTCGCAGCTCCGTGATGGGTGGGCGACCAAAAGCATCTCGAAAGCCACGGCTCCTCGAAACCCGCGAATCTTCTACAAGGAATCCTGCTGGTCAGGGCTCCAGACCAGACAGAGACTCAAAATCCATACTGACGGTGCTCTTCCACTCACGCACACTCATCTCACTGTCGCCTTGGGGAACAACTTCGAAGCTAACGACCTCTTCATCCATCTGAGGGTCCAATAGTTCCTTCTGTAAGGCTGCACACCAGACACTCCAGAGAAGCACCAGCTCTCCAAGATTCCTTTCTTTACCGCTTCGATTTCTGTCGCATGAATCAGCAAGAAGACGTGAAACCACGTCGAGCGTCTGTAATCCAAGATCGCCGCCAGCTGGAAAACCAGCCACAGGTTGCGCAGCCCATGACGGATCTAAGTCCTCCACAGGGGGTAGGAGCTCGCTTGGGATTATGGCGTACAAAGTCATCTCTCTTCCTGGGCCTTCCCAATGGGTGGAGGCGAGCCGGAATTCCGAAACGTATCCAAGGGCACGCCCCAGACTCCCGTTTCCTAACGCCTTCTCTCGGATGCGACTACGAAACTTGCGCAGGACGACTGGGACCTCGTCTGGAAGCGCGAAGCGCGCATAAACATTACCTATTCGCTCAGACATTCGACGCGCGGAATCACCGTACTGGTCAGTGGTGTGCCGAGATAAAAGATTCAATGGTTCCGCAGCCTTCTTTGGAACATGACTGGTCCTTGACATGTCAGCCACCTGTTCTGGGTGGCTGACAGAGCCTGGAAGATGCAGCAGCAGCGGCGAACGTCCTTTCTTCGCTCCACTGACCTGCTCACGCGTGGGTGCATCGACCACGGGCGCCACAGTGATCCGGTCCTTAGAGCTCTGGACGACATCACACGTCTGGCTGAGTGTCACTACCCCGGCCGGCGTAGGGAAAAGTGCTGAGCCCTCTTCTCCCATGTGGGGAATACCCTCCAAAGCTGTTGCGCCCAGCAAGCCTAGCCGATGCCCAAACTGATCAGTTCAGACCCGCGCAGAAATACGCACCACAACCTTCGTCGACCATGGCGAGATTATCAGAAGACCAATGCCACCTTCATGGAAGAGTACGCCAAACCGCATCAGCGTGCCCTCCAGCGGACGACAGCAGCGCCCCTTGCTCCGGAGCCCTCCGGTCAAAGCAGCGGGCGGCGCCGACGGCGCCCCCAACACCGCCTTAGAACTGCTCTTGCTGAAGTAGAATCGGCACATGGGAGCCCTCAACGCCGAATACTTACCCGACGAAGCACACGTACAGGCCGTAATCGAACGGCAAATGGGTCCACTGGATCCGGAGTTTGAACAGCGTTTTCACGACCACTTCCCGCGCCTCCACGCACTGTTCTTGCAGGTTTATGGGAGCCGCGACGACGGTCTGGACGCCCTCGCCGATGTTGTCGGCCTTGCCGCCCAATCTTGGAACCAGCGTCCCGAAGACCTGCGCCAACTGGACCGGCAAAGAGAAGCCAACCCCACATGGTTCCAATCTGAGAAGATGCTCGGCGGAGTCTGTTACGTTGACCGCTACGCAGGCAGTATCAGCAAAGTCGCGGAACAAATCCCGTATTTCCAAGAACTTGGGCTGACGTATCTGCATCTGATGCCACTGTTTCGTTCCCCGGAGGGCGACAATGATGGCGGGTATGCTGTGAGCAGCTACCGAGAGACGGATCCGGCATTGGGAACCATGCAGGACCTGCAGGTACTTTGTTCACAACTCAGGGCAGCGGGCATCTCCCCCGTCGTCGATTTCATTTTTAACCACACCAGTTCCGAGCACGTTTGGGCGCAGAAAGCGGTCGCCGGTGAGCCGGGATTCGAAGACTTCTACTTGATTTTCGACGACAGAACAATGCCTGATCTGTATGAGCAAACGACACGGGAGATCTTCCCCGATGATCATTCAGGCTCCTTCGTCCAACTGCCAGACGGCCGGTGGATTTGGGCTACCTTCTACCATTTCCAATGGGACCTGAACTATGCGAACCCGGCGGTGTTCCGCGCGATGGCTGGCGAGATGCTCTTCCTTGCGAACCAGGGAGTCGAAGTCCTGCGCATGGATGCCGTTGCGTTTATCTGGAAGCAAATCGGGACCGCGTGTGAGTCCCTGCCGCAGGCACACCTCCTGCTGCAAGCGTTCAATGAGGTCCTGCGGATGGCTGCCCCCGCCCTCGTCTTCAAGTCTGAAGCAATCGTGCACCCAGACGAAGTGATTCAATACATCAGTCCCGGTGAGTGCCAGATTTCCTACAATCCTCTGCAGATGGCTCTCACATGGGAGGCCCTGGCGACCCGTAACGTGCAACTGCTGGACCAGGCGCTGCAGGAGCGCCACGCGCTTCCACCTGGTACCGCTTGGGTGAACTATGTCCGTGGGCACGACGACATCGGGTGGACGTTTGCCGACGAGGACGCAGCAAAGCTCGGTATTGACGGCTACGCGCACCGCAGGTTCCTGAACGACTTCTATGTTGGGCGGCGCGCGGACACGTTTGCTCGGGGCGTCCCTTTCCAAGAGAACCCAAGAACCGGCGACGCACGAATTGCGGGGACCGCGGCTTCCCTTGCCGGGATAGAGAAGAATGACCCTGGCGGGGAGGACCGATTGGTGCTGGCCCACGCCCTCGCCATGTCCACAGGGGGGATGCCCTTGATCTATCTGGGTGACGAGGTCGCCCAATTGAATGACTACTACTACCGTAATGAACCCAGCCATGCTGGGGACAGTAGGTGGGTGAACAGACCGATGCGGCCGGAGGGCGCATATGAGGTCCGAAATGATCCGAATACAGTTTCGGGGAGGGTGTTTGCCCGGATGAAGCGTCTGCTGGATGTGAGGCGCAACCACCCCCAATTTGC
>CAYFOT010000091.1:0-3751 GCA_964344825.1 uncultured Actinomyces sp. | reverse complement strand
GGAGGTCGAGGACGTTGCCCTCAGCATCCAGTGCCTCCACCGCCAGGCAGAGCGACCGCATTTCCTGGATGAGAACGCGGAACGATTCGGGAATACCCGGCTCCGGGATGTCCTCACCCTTCACGATCGCCTCATAGACCTTGACGCGTCCGGAGGTGTCATCCGACTTGATTGTCAAGAGTTCCTGAAGTGCGTATGCGGCGCCGTAAGCCTCCAGCGCCCAAACTTCCATCTCACCGAAACGCTGGCCACCGAACTGTGCCTTACCACCCAGCGGCTGCTGCGTGATCATGGAGTACGGGCCCGTGGAGCGCGCGTGGATCTTGTCATCCACCAGGTGGTGCAGCTTCAGCATGTACTTGTAGCCAACCGCGATCGGGTGCGGGAACGGCTCACCGGAGCGGCCGTCGAACAACTGCGCCTTGCCGAGGGCGTTGACCAACTGGTCACCGTCACGGTTCGGGTTGGTCACGGACAGCAGACCCAAGAGTTCCTCAGCGTCCAAGCCGTCGAACGAGGGCGTTGCCACGTTGGAGTTCGCAGGTGCCTTCAGAGCGTCTGCGTGCAGGTACTTGGTCCACTCTTCGCCGGCCTCGCGAGCCTTCGTAGCGTCCCACCCCTGCTTCGCAATCCACCCGAGGTGGAACTCAAGAACCTGTCCGACGTTCATACGACCCGGAACACCCATCGGGTTCAGGATGATGTCAACCGGGGTCCCGTCGGCCAAGAACGGCATGTCCTCAACGGGCAGGATCTTGGAGACGACACCCTTGTTACCGTGGCGGCCAGCCATCTTGTCACCAATGGTGATCTTGCGGCGCTGGGCAACCAGGACGCGCACGGACTGCTTGACGCCTGGGCCTAGGTCCCCGTCGTCCTCGTCCAACTCACGCACGTCAATGACGATGCCCTCTTCACCGTGGGGCACGCGCAGGGAGGTGTCCCTAACCTCGCGAGCCTTCTCACCGAAGATGGCGCGCAGCAGGCGCTCTTCCGAGGTCAGTTCGGTTTCACCCTTCGGGGTCACCTTGCCAACCAGGATGTCGCCAGCGCGAACCTCAGCGCCAACGCGGATGATGCCGCGCTCATCCAACTCCGCCATTGCCTCTTCGGAAATGTTGGGGATGTCGCGGGTGATCTCTTCAACGCCGAGCTTGGTTTCGCGCGCATCGACCTCATACTCCTCAATGTGAATTGAGGTGAGCACGTCGTCCTCAACTACGCGGCGCGACAGGATGATCGCGTCCTCGTAATTCAGGCCTTCCCAGGACATGTAGGCGACCAGCAGGTTCTTACCCAGAGCCAGCTCGCCACCCGCGGTTGCCGGACCGTCGGCGAGGACGTCGCCGGGGACCACCACATCGCCCTCGTTCACGAGGACGCGTTGGTTAATGCAGTTGCCTGGGTTCGAACGCTTGAACTTGGAGAGCGTGTAGCGGGAGCGAGTCGCGTCGTCGTTCGCGACGATGACCTCATCCGCGGAAACCGAGACGACAACGCCCGGCTTCTCCGCCACTTCCAGTTCCATGGCGTCGTGCGCGGTGCGCCGCTCCATACCGGTTCCCACCAGCGGAGCTTCCGTGGTAAGTAGCGGCACGGCCTGGCGCTGCATGTTCGCGCCCATGAGCGCGCGGTTCGCGTCGTCGTGCTCCAGGAACGGGATGAGCGAGGTCGCAACGGACACCATCTGGCGCGCCGAAACGTCCTGGTAAGTGACGTCGTCGCGTGGGATCAGCGTCGGGTCTTCACCGGCGACGCGGCAAAGAACCAGGTCGTCGATGAAGTGGCCGTCTGCGTCCACGGGCGCGGAGGCCTGCGCGATGTACTGGCCGATCTCATCGTCAGCGGTCAGCCACTGGACGTCTTCCGTCACGCGGCCGTTCTCCACCTTGCGGTAGGGGGTCTCAATGAAACCAAACGGGTTGATGCGCGCGAAGGCAGCCAGCGAGCCAATCAGACCAATGTTCGGACCTTCAGGCGTCTCAATCGGGCACATGCGGCCGTAGTGGGACGGGTGAACGTCACGGACTTCCATGCCGGCGCGGTCACGGGACAGACCACCGGGGCCCAGAGCCGAGAGACGACGCTTATGTGTCAGGCCCTCAAGCGGGTTGTTCTGTTGCATGAACTGCGACAACTGGGAGGTCCCGAAGAACTCCTTGATCGCGGCCGTCAGGGGGCGAATATTGATGAGCGAGGTCGGTGTGATCGCCTTCGGGTCCTGGGTGGACATGCGTTCGCGCACCGTGCGCTCCATGCGGGACAGACCCGTGCGGATCTGGGCCTGGATCAGTTCGCCAACGGCGCGGACGCGGCGGTTGCCGAAGTGGTCGATGTCGTCGGTCTCAACGCGGACCTCAACGGGCTCACCGTTGCGGATGCCGGGGAGGACCTTCTCACCCTTCTGGATCGCCAGCATGTAGCGGACGGTCGCGACGATGTCTTCCTCAGTGAGGGTCTTCGCCTTGTTGGGGATGTCTTCGCCGAGCTTCTTGTTGATCTTGTAGCGGCCAACCTTGCCCAGGTCGTAGCGCTTGGGATCGCGGTAGAAGTTATAGAGGAGTGCATCTCCGGCCTCGACAGAAGCGGGTTCGCCGGGGCGGACCTTCTTGTAGATCTCTTCCAGGGCTTCCTCGCGGGTCTCCACTGGATCCTTTGCCAGGGTCTCAAGGAGCAGCGGGTAGTCCTCAAAGATGACCTCAATCTCACTGGAGGTCAGGCCAATGGCCTTGAGGAACAAGGTGACGGGCAGCTTGCGCTTACGGTCGATGCGGACCGAGACGGCGTCGCGGCGGTCAATCTCAAACTCCAGCCATGCGCCGCGCGACGGGATGATGCGCGCGGAGTAGGTGTCGCGGTCAGAGTTGGGGTCAGATGCCCGGTCGAAGTAGACGCCCGGGGAGCGCACCAACTGGGAGACGACAACACGCTCCGTGCCGTTGATGATGAACGTCCCGTCCTCAGTCATCATTGGGAAGTCACCCATGAAGACGGTCTGAGACTTGATTTCACCTGTTTCGGCGTAGGTGAAGTCGGCCTTCACATACATTTTGGAGGAGTAGGTGAGGTCGCGTTCGCGGCACTCATCCGGCGAGTACGTTGGGGGCTCCAACGTGGGTTCACGGAACTCAAGGAGCATTTCTTTGCGAGGGTCTTCGATTCCGGAGATCTCTTCAAAGACCTCATCCAGACCCGACTCCCCGTGTACCTCTTCTCCGCGGGCTACAGCCTGCTGGAGGGCGGTTTGGGAGTACTTGCTCCAGTTGCGGGTGCCGCAGAGCCAGTCGAAGCTACGAATTTGGAGCTCCAAGAGGTTCGGCGGTTGCAACGGTTCGTGAAGTTTCGCGAACGAAATTCGGTGTGTAGGTTCGTATGCGGCACTTACCGCGGTAGAACTGGCAGCCAAAGGGGATCCTTCCCGGCAGTCTTGATGTTTGTCACATCTACATGCGTTGCGCGCGTCACATCCGGCCCCTAACTGACGCTGTCCTGCACGCTTGGCGCTGATACGGCGTGTGGATACAGGTCACCTCGGACACATGGATGCGAAGTTTGAGTTTATGCCCGGCCATGGTGTATAGCAACTGCGGTCGGGGTGAGTTTGCACACGGAACGGCGCGCGCGCTGTGTCGCAGGCATGTCACGACCGCCAGCGACCGCGCTTCCGCTGCCGGCCCCACCGCCGCCCTCGCACTCCCGCCGCCCTCGCACTCCCGCCGCCCTCGCACTCCCGCCGCCCTCGCACTCCCGC
>CAYFOT010000090.1:0-3851 GCA_964344825.1 uncultured Actinomyces sp. | reverse complement strand
TAATGGTGAAAACGTCCTCAATCGGCATGAGGAAAGGCTTGTCCATCTCACGGTCCGGGGTCGGAATGAACTCGTCAACCGCTTCCATGAGTTCCTGGACCTTCGCGGTCCACTCCGGGTCACCTTCAAGGGCCTTCAGAGCGGAAACAGGGATGACCGGGGCGTTGTCGCCGTCGAAACCCTGCTCGTTGAGGAGGTCGCGGACCTCTTCCTCAACCAGTTCCAGCATTTCCTCGTCATCCATGACGTCAGCCTTGTTCAGGGCGACCAGGATCTGAGGAACACCAACCTGCTTGGCCAACAGGACGTGCTCACGAGTCTGAGCCATCGGACCGTCAGTCGCCGCAACCACCAGGATCGCGCCGTCCATCTGGGCGGCACCGGTGATCATGTTCTTCACATAGTCAGCGTGACCCGGGGCGTCAACGTGTGCGTAGTGACGCTTGTCGGTCTCATACTCAACGTGAGAAACGTTGATCGTAATCCCACGTTCACGTTCCTCAGGCGCGTTGTCGACCTTGTCGTAGGATGTTGCAACGTTGTCCCCTGGGAACAGCTCTGCAAGTACGTTGGTAATAGCAGCCGTCAGCGTGGTCTTGCCGTGGTCAACGTGACCAATGGTGCCGACATTCACGTGAGGCTTTGTGCGCTCAAACTTGGCCTTCGCCACTTCATGTCCTCCTGGACTCGGGTAGTTGATCTCAGCCTCTTGGGCCAATGTAACTTTACATCGCCGGCTAAGCAGCTACGAGGTTTAATGTTGATTGTGTGAGGTGATCCGCGACTTCGCCGTCAAAACTGCGGCAACTGCCGCGGACCACCTGCGGGACTACTCGCCCCTGGACTTTCCGATAACTTCTTCAGCGACGGCACGCGGAACCTCAGCGTAACTGTCGAACTGCATGCTGTAGACCGCGCGGCCCTGCGTCTTCGAACGCAAGTCCCCCACGTATCCGAACATTTCCGACAACGGCACCTGAGCCTTGACCACGCGCACACCGTGAGCGTCATCCATAGCCTGAATGGTACCGCGGCGGCTGTTCAGGTCACCGATCACTTCACCCATGTACTCCTCCGGGGTGCGGACCTCTACAGCCATGACCGGCTCCAGCAGTGCGGGGCTAGCCTTCTGCAAGGCCTCCCGCATCGCCATGGTGCCAGCGATCTTGAACGCCATCTCCGAAGAGTCAACGTCGTGGTAAGCGCCATCAAGCAAAGTGCCCTTCACGCCAACCATGGGGTAGCCAGCAAGCACACCTGAAGTCAGTGCGTCCTGCATGCCCTTATCAACCGAGGGAATGTACTCACGCGGGACACGGCCACCAGTGACCTTGTCGTCGAATGCGTAATCTTCCTCAGAGTCCGCGGGCATCGGCTCAATCGCGATGATCACGCGAGCGAACTGGCCAGAGCCACCCGTCTGCTTCTTGTGGGTGTACTCCAACTTCGGCACCGGCTTACGGATCGTTTCGCGGTAGGCAACCATCGGCTTACCAACGTTCGCTTCCACCTTGAATTCGCGGCGCATACGATCGACGAGGACGTCCAAGTGAAGTTCACCCATACCGCCAATAACGGTCTGGCTGGTTTCAGGGTCCAGCTCCACGGAGAACGTGGGGTCCTCTTCCGCCAGTTTCTGGATGGCAACACCCAGCTTCTCCTGGTCCGCCTTCGACTTCGGCTCAATCGCGACATGGATGACCGGCTTCGGGAAAGACATGGATTCCAGAATGACCGGGTCGTCCATCGCCGACAGGGTGTCCCCCGTCGTCGTGTCCTTCAAACCAATGAACGCGTAAATGTGTCCCGCATGCGCTTCATCCACCGGGTTCTCAGTGTTGGAGTGCATCTGGAACATCTTGCCAATGCGCTCCCGCTTACCCTTCGTGGCGTTCAGCACCGTGGTGCCGGACTTCACGTGGCCGGAGTAAACGCGGATGTAGGTGAGCTTCCCGTAGAAGGGGTGGACCGCAACCTTGAACGCTAGGGCAGAGAACGGTGCGTCCTCATCCGGCTCCCGCAACACGACCGCTTCCGGGTCATTCAGCGGCGTCGCCTCAATAGCGTCAATATCAAGCGGCGACGGCAGGTAGTCGATGACCGCGTCGAGCACCGGCTGGATCCCCTTGTTGCGCACCGCGGAACCGCAGTAGGTGGGGAAAATGTCGCCGGCAATCGTCTGAACGCGGATGCCTTCCTTGATTTGCTCGTTGGTTAGCTCGCCCTCTTCCAGGTAAGCCTCCATGAGCTCCTCGGTGCCCTCCGCCGCGGCCTCCATGAGCTCCTCGCGGTATTCCTCCGCGCGCTCCTGCAGGTCCGCCGGGATCTCGCTGACCTCAACCGCGCCGCCCAAGACCTTGTTGCCATCCGCGTCCGTGTCCGGGAACCGGATTGCCTTCATCTGCACCAGGTCGACGATGCCCTCAAAGTCGTTCTCCGCCCCAATCGGCAGAGCCATAACCACGGGAGTCGCCTTCAACCGGTCTTTAATGGTCTGAACGGAGAAGTAGAAGTCCGCGCCCAACTTGTCCATCTTGTTGATGAAGCAAATGCGGGGAACGTTGTACTTATCCGCCTGACGCCACACGGTTTCAGACTGGGGCTCAACGCCCTCTTTGCCGTCAAACACCGCGACGGCGCCGTCAAGAACACGCAGAGACCGTTCGACCTCGACCGTAAAGTCAACGTGCCCCGGGGTGTCAATAATGTTGATCTGGTAGCCATCCCAGAAACAGGTGGTGGCAGCGGACGTGATCGTAATGCCACGCTCCCGTTCCTGCTCCATCCAGTCCATGGTGGCGGCCCCATCATGGGATTCACCGATCTTGTAGTTGATGCCCGTGTAGAACAGGATGCGTTCCGTAACGGTGGTTTTACCGGCATCAATATGAGCCATGATGCCGATGTTGCGAACCTTGTTCAGGTCAGTCAACACTTCAAGTGCCACGTATATTCCTTCAGTCGTAGTGCGCTGCTACTACCAGCGGTAGTGGGCGAACGCGCGGTTAGCTTCGGCCATCTTGTGCATTTCTTCGCGACGCCTAACAGCGCCACCCAAGCCATTGGAGGCATCGAGGATCTCATTAGCGAGACGCTCAGTCATCGTCTTCTCCCTACGCTGCCGCGCGTAGTCCACCAGCCAACGCAACCCCAAAGTGGTGGCGCGGGAAGGGCGAACCTCAACGGGCACCTGGTAGGTGGCGCCGCCAACACGGCGTGAACGCACTTCCAGGGCGGGGCGAATGTTGTCCAGGCCCCGCTTCAAGACCACAACCGGGTCCTGGTCTGTCTTTTCACCGACGATTTCGAGGGCGCCGTAAACAATGGATTCAGCCAAAGACTTCTTGCCGTCAAGAAGAACGCGGTTCACTAGCTGAGAGACCAGCTTTGAGTGGTATACCGGGTCTTCCACCAACGGGCGCTTAGGTACTGGGCCTTTACGAGGCATTAGTTTTTCTCCTTCTTCGCACCGTAACGGCTGCGGGCCTGCTTCCGGTCACGCACACCCTGGGTGTCCAGAGCGCCACGCACAATCCGGTAACGCACACCCGGCAAGTCCTTCACACGACCGCCGCGGACCAGCACCATGGAGTGCTCCTGCAGGTTGTGGCCCTCACCGGGAATGTAAGCGGAAACTTCAATACCACTGGACAGGCGCACACGGGCAACCTTACGCAGGGCCGAGTTCGGCTTCTTCGGGGTGGTGGTGTAAACACGCGTGCATACGCCACGACGCTGGGGGGAGCCCTTCAGCGCGGGGGTCGCAACCTTCCGCGGCTTAGGCTTACGGCCCTTACGGACCAACTGCTGAATTGTTGGCACTACTTCTCCGTCTCTAGTTTCACCGGGAA
>CAYFOT010000089.1:0-3962 GCA_964344825.1 uncultured Actinomyces sp. | reverse complement strand
AGTGGCCGCGCTGGTGGCTCTCGCAGTGGCTCCGACGGCCCCGATGGCGGCTTTGGCGAATCGCCGGACGGCGCGCAGCCGGAGGGGTCCGCGACCGCAGGGGACCAGGCGTCCTCGCCCTCGCCCCGCAACCTCGACCCCGTCGAAGCTGAGCAGGCCGCGGTCGCCGCGGTGGCGGAAATGGTCAAGCAGTGGCGCGCGGAGCTGGCCGACGCCGCCCGCGAAGACGCCAAGACCGCCGCGGGCCTCAGCGTGCCACTGGACGACGTACACCCCGGTGGGCTGGCGTCCCTGTACGCGGATGCGCCGACGCCGCTATCTAGCCTGGTCCGCGAACCCACTGCGCTGGCCTACGTGACCAAAGCCGTGGGCGAACTCAACGACTTCGCGCAACAGCTGGAAGAACGTCACGGCATCGTCACCGTCCACCTGGGCGTGGGGGCGGCAAGTTGGGAGGGGCCGCGGGGGGCCTCGAAGGTTCCCGTTCTCATGCGGCAGGTCCTGATAGAGACGCACGGCGACGGAGCCGTTACTTTGCAGCTTTTGCCGGGGGTGGAGGTTTCCTCGAGGTTACTCGGCGAAACGGTGCGGGCCGGCGGCCACTTAGACCAGGAGGTGCTGGCTCAGGCGCTGGATGGCCCCCACGGTTTCTCTCCCGCGGCAGCCCTTGGCGCCGTGCGGGAAATGGCCCAGGTCCTGCCCGGTTTTGAACTCCGAGAGGACCTGTCCCTAGGCATCCTCACGCACCCCACTGCGCCGGTGTTCCGCGATGTGGCGGATGAGATGTTTATTTCGTCCTCGCCCACATTAGTGGCGGCGGCGACGGGCGCGGAGCTGGACGGGACGCCCCCGCGCGCAACCGTGGCGGACCCGACGGACCGGGACCCGTGGAAGGAAGTGGGCCTCGGCGACCAGTCGAACCAGATGCAGGACGTCGTGGAGACGCTCACCTACGGGGACTCCTACGTCGTCCAGCCGGAGCCGGGCAGCGACCCCGTCGGCTTCATCGCCTCCGTGAGCGGCGCGTTGACGGGGGAGGGCAAGCGCGTGCTGGTCGTTGCCTCCGACAGTCACCTGGAGGAAGCGGTCAGTGAACGTTTCCGCGCGTTAGGCGTGGCGCCGATCGTAGCGGACTTCTTCGCGGGGGATTACGAGGGCGTTGCGGCGGCCCTCGAAGAAGCCATGCGGGATACATCCCCGTCCATCGACACCGAAGCGGTGGAGCGCATGAGGGTGGCGTTGCGGCGGGCCAGGGAGAGTTTGAGCTCGTATGAGGAGCAGTTGCATAAGGACTTCTCGGACTGGGGCGTGAGCCCGTTTGACGCTCTGCAGGTCCTGACCGATCTGACGTCGGACCCGGATGGTCCGTCCACGCGCGTCAGGTTGGGGGCGGCGGCGCTTTCGGCACTGTCGGAGGATGGCGGGCAGCATGCCCGGGAGCTGTTTGAACGCGCGTCCGTCCAAGGCATGTTCACAGGGGAGAACGACAGAGGCGCCTGGAGTGAGATCCGTCTTGTGGACAGTGCCCAGGTGGAGACGGTGTTGGCTGCCGTGCAGTCCCTGGCGTCCCAGCTGCTGCCTGCGGTGCGCATGCAGATTGCGCGTGTGAGTGGGCAGACCGGGCTCCGGTCGGCTACGACTCTGGCGGGATGGGGTGAGGCTCTGCGGATTCTGGACCGCGTCCGCTCCATCCTGGACCAGTTCCGCCCTGAGGTTTTTGAGCGTTCTCTATCAGACCTTGTGGTCGCAACCGCCACGCCGAAGTGGCGGGATGATCACGGGATAAACCTGAAGGGCTCGCGGCGCCGCCAGCTTGTGAAGCAAGCGAAGGACATGGTGCGCCCCGGCGTGCACATCCCGGACCTGCATTCCGCCTTGAAAGAGGTTCAGGAGTGCCGGCATGAGTGGATGGTTGCAGCCTCCGACCCGGATGCGTGGCCGCTGGTGCCCGAAGGGCTGGATGACTGCTTCGACACCCTCGAGGACGCGCAGAAACAGGTTCGTCTGGTCGCGCCATACCTGCAGGAAACCTTCGGTGACCTGCAAACAATGCCGTTGGACGAACTATGTCCTGTCCTGGAAGCTCTGGCTTCCGACCCGAACAGCGCCAGGTTGGTACCTGCCGAGCTGGAAGTGATGGAAGAAATCGAAAGGCTGGGGTTGGGGGAGCTCTTGGAGGACTTCCAGGCCCGGCGGATCGACGGAGACCTCCTCGGATTGGAACTGGATCTGTCCTGGTGGGCGTCGGCCCTGGGGCTCATGCTGTCTGCCGAACCACGGTTGGGGGGCTTCGACCCGGAGATCCTCCAGGCATACCTGAGGGAAGTGCGCGCGCTGGATAAGGCGCAGGTCAAGAGCCTGGGGCCGCTCCTGGTGGAGCGTGTTCGCAGCCGGCGGCGCGACGTCCTCGCTCTCTACCCAGACCAATACACCGAGATGGTTGGCGCGCTGGCGGAACAGCGTTCTGTCCCCTCGCTTTTCGCCGATTTCTCACTCAGCTGGGACATGCTGCCGATAGTGTGCGCGGGCCCCGCCCTCGTCCCCCACCTGGTGCGCAGGCACAGGACAGTTGACACCGTCATTCTGGCGGGCGTGGAGGATCTGCCGCTTGGGGAGCTGGCGCCCGTGATTGCGCGCGCCAACCAGGTGGTTGTCGTGAAGATGGGGCGCGGGGACGCCGGGTCTCTTGAGCCCGTCACGAAGGTCCTTCCGGAGGTGGAGCTCCCAGCCCGGGCGACTCCATCCACCGGGCCCGTAACGGACTTGGTGGTGGCGCACTACCCCGCGACCACGCTGTTGGCGGCCGTGTCGCCGGCTCGGAATACTTCCGTGGGCTACATTCTGGCGGAGGGATCCGGGATGCCGGCGCCGGGGCAGGTTTCCGTGGAGTCCACGTTGGGCGAGGCCGACGCTACCTGCACGGTTGTAGAGCAGATGCTCGCGGCGGACCCGGACGTGGACCTGGCTGTGGTTACGTTCTCCGACCTTCACGCCGACCGGGTGCGTTCCACGCTACGGCGCATGATGGTCACGAATCCCGAACTTCGCGCCGCGATTCAGGCGCGCGGTGGCGACCAGGCCGTGGTCGTCTCACCGGTGGAGCTGCTGGAAATGCGGCCCGAGCACGTCATTCTATCCGTCGGTTTCGCGAAAACCCCGCACGGGAGGGTGATCCACGACTTCGGGGACCTCTCCGCCGACACTGGTATTGAGATCTGGGAGCAGATCGCGAGGGGGACGCCGAAGGACCTGACCGTCGTCACGACGCTCCAGTCGGACGAGGTCGATAGGACCCGGCTGAAGCACCCCGCGGAGCGTGTGCTGGTTGACCTCTTGGCCCTCGCTGAGGGGAAAGACGTCGCACTCCCCAGTGAGCAGGGGCCTGTAATCCCCGATGACCTGCTGGTTGATTTGGCGGACCGACTCCATGGTTTGGGGTTGCAGGTCGTGCCGAACCTAGGTTCGGGGCGGATGCGGATCCCGCTTGCGGTTGGGCACCCCGAGGTCCCGGACAGGCTACTGGTCGCGGTGCTGACGGACGATCCGCAGTACCGGGAGGAGCCCTCTCTGCGGGTCCGGGACCGGTGGATCCCGGAGCAGTTGGAGGCGCTGGGGTGGAAGGTCCGCACGGAGCTGTCCATGGCGGTGTTCATCGATCCGAACCTTGAGGCGCAGAAGATCGTGGATTTGGTCCTGGATGCGGTTGACGAGTACTACGTCGAGACCGGGCGTCCCGTGACGCCCGCGGCGGCGGAGGCGTTGGCGGCGGCTGGGGCGTTGGCGGCGGGCGCCGGCGAGGGCGAGGGTGCGTTTGCGGTGGGTGCGGGCACAGTTGACGACACCGCTGCCACGTTCGTTGCGGGCGAGGGCGCGGGAAGCCTCGCTGGCGATGCGCTTGCTGATGTTCCGGCTGACGCGTTTGTCGATGCGGACGTGCCCCACGACGCGGCCAACGACTCTCT
>CAYFOT010000088.1:0-4001 GCA_964344825.1 uncultured Actinomyces sp. | reverse complement strand
TTCTCCGGTTTTGGCGCTTTGGAGGATGGCTTCGGTGACTTTGAGGGCTTGGAGGCCTTGGTTCATGGTGACGTAGTCACTTGGCAACCCTAGGATCGCGTCGCGGAAGTTCGCTTGTTCCACTGCTAGGGGTTCACGCTTCTGTAGGGCATACCTAGTCATTTGGCCTTCAGAGACACCACGGAACGCAGCGATCTGGTCCCACTCAACAGGGAAAGACCCGTTCTCATAGAACGTAAGGTCCGACAAAGCAGTATCAGCAACCAGTGCACCATGCTCACCAGTAACAACCGTGGTGCGTTCCTTGAACGGCGTCAACCAGTTCACCAAGTTAGACACCAGCACTCCGTTAGCGAACCGGCCCGACACGGTAACCATGTCCTCATACTCCCGCCCACTCCTGTGCGCTGTTTGAGCGAACACCAACTCATACGGAGAACCAGCAATCCACGCCGCTAAGTCAACATCATGGGTCGCAAGGTCCTTGACCACACCCACATCACTAATACGCGCCGGGAAAGGAGACTGACGACGCGTAACTACCTGGTAAACCTCACCCAACTGGCCCTCTTGAATACGCTTACGCATCTCCAACAGTGCAGGGTTACAACGCTCCACATAACCCACAGCCCCCACCAAGCCCGCATCCTCAAACGCAGCAGCAATACGCGCGCCCGATTCCACAGACTCAGACAAAGGCTTCTCAATCATCGTGTGAACACCAGCCTCAGCCAGCTTCAACGCCGCGTCCTCATGATAAACAGTTGGAACAGCAACAATCGCTGCATCCACACCCGCATCAATCAACGCCTCAACATCAGGCAAAACCTCTAGATTCCCGGCAACACCAAACCGGTCACCACTTGGGTCAGCAACCGCCACCAAATCAAAACCATCCAGGTTCCGCGCGTTACGCACATGATGGCGACCCATCGACCCAATACCAAGAACACCAACCCGCAAGTTCTCACCCATAAGCTCACGCACCAGCCTTCGCAGTAGCGTTCACAGCCTCAACAATCCGCTCCAAATCCGCCTGAGACAGTGACGGGTGAACCGGCAAAGACACCACCTGAGCCGCCGCAACCTCAGTCTCAGGTAGATCAAGACCAGGCGCGTACTTCTCCAAAGACACAAGGCGATGATTCGGGATCGGATAATAAACCCCCGAACCCACCTTGTACTCCTCACGCAACGCCTTCACGAACTCATCCCTACCCTGTGGAACCCGAATCGTGTACTGGTGATACACATGCGTAGCACCCGGCGCGACCTTCGGCGTCACCACACCCTCAAGGTTCTCCGTCAAGAACGCGGCATTATCCTGACGCTGCTTAGTCCAACCCGCTAACTTACCCAACTGCACACGACCAATAGCAGCATGAATATCCGTCATACGGTTATTCAAACCCACCAACTCATTCGCGTACTGCTTCTCCATACCCTGATTACGCAAAATACGAGCACGCCTAGCAACCTCATCACTAGCAGTGGTGATCATCCCACCCTCACCAGAAGTCATATTCTTCGTCGGATACAAACTAAACGCAGCCCCAACACCAAACGTACCCACATTACGACCATCCAACGACGCCCCATGCGCCTGAGCCGCATCCTCAAACAACATCAACCCATGAGCATCAGCCAAAGCCTCAAACTCACCCATCGCAGCCGGATGCCCATACAAATGCACCGGCATAATCGCCTTCGTACGCTCCGTCACCGCCGCCGCAGCCGCCTTCGGGTCCATACAAAAATAGTCAGGCTCAATATCAACAAAAACCGGAGTCGCACCCGTAATAGCCACCGAGTTCGCAGTAGCAGCAAACGTAAACGACGGAACCAAAACCTCATCCCCAGGCCCCACACCAGCAGCCAACAAAGCCAAATGCAAAGCCGAAGTCCCAGAATTCACCGCAACCGCATGAACCCCATCAACAAGCTCCTTAGAGAACTCATCCTCAAAAGCCACCACCTGCGGCCCCGAAGCAACCATCCCCGACCGCAAAACAGCCGAAACAGCCTCAACCTCATCCTCACCAATAATCGGCTTAGCCGGCGGAATAAAATCCAGCTCCACGTTTTCGTTGCTCATACTCTTACCCTTCCTAAGGTGGCTTAACTGAAGCCCGTTTTCAATGGTCTACTAAGTGGGAGCACACGCACCCACACGTTTGTCTTAGTCAGCGACCCGGCTGAGATTTCCCTCTTCGTCCTCGACATACACGTCCCCCGATTTGGGGCACCGGAATCCGCCCGGCTCTCCGTCCACGGGTACCAGGACCTCTCCTTCACGCCCCACCCATCCATGCTGGCGAGCAGGCACACCCATAACCAACGCATACGGCTTGACATCTTTGGTCACGACAGCGCCCGCTGCGACCGTGGCCCACTTCCCGATGGTTACGGGCGCAACACACACGGCGCGTGCGCCGATGGCAGCGCCTTCTTCAATGGTCACGCCCACGGGCTCCCAATCCGACGCATCTTTGATGGTTCCGTCCGGGTTAATCGCGCGGGGGTTGTGGTCATTCGTCAGGACAACGGCAGGGCCAATGAAGACACCGTGACCCAGTTTCGCGGGCTCATACACAAGCGCATAGTTCTGTATTTTGCAGTTGTCGCCGACCTCCACGTCGGTTCCAATGTATGCGCCACGTCCAATAACGCAGTTCTCTCCGATCACCGCGCCTTCACGTACCTGAGCTAGGTGCCAGACACTGGCGCCCTCACTGATCGTTGCTTCCGGCGATACATCTGCTGAGGGGGCAATACGGGGCACAGCACTCCTACTTATCTAGGGCGGTTCCCAGCGCATGAGCAGCGCTGGTGGCGTTACGTCGTTTCCCATAATAGCTGGACGAGGACGCGTTCTTACGTGTCCCATGGTGGGAATCACGGTGGCACTTCCTGCACTGGGCTGGCGAACCCACCACACTTTGACAATCGGGGCGCCGTTAGATGAAACAATGGGCGCATGGGAGATACCTTGGCGCCGTACGATGACACGTGGCTGGTGGTGCCGCTTTACAACGAAGCCCCTGTGATTGGGGACGTTATTGATGGTGCGCGCGCAACGTTTCCCCACATAGTCTGCGTGGATGATGGTTCGACGGATGGGTCCGCAGCAATCGCACGCGACCATGGGGCTGTGGTAGTTCAGCATCCGTTCAACCTGGGGCAGGGCGCCGCTCTCCAAACGGGAATAGAGTACGTGACACGGCAAACGGACGCGCGCTACCTCATCACGTTCGACGCGGACGGGCAACATTCAGTAGAGGACGCAAAGGCCATGGTGGATCGGGCGAGGGCGGACGACCTCGCCATCATCTTCGGGTCACGTTTCCTAGACGAATCCACTCAGGTTGGGTGGTCGAAGCGCGCGGTTCTGAAAACGGCCGCGCTTGTGACACGTCACCGGACTGGCCTCGATTTGACCGATGCTCACAACGGTTTGCGTCTGCTACGTTCGGACGCCGCACGTACCGTGCATATCAGCCAAGACGGAATGGCACACGCGTCGGAGATTGTCGCTCAGTTGGCGGAAACAGGCCTTCCCTGGGACGAAATGCCTGTCACAATCGCCTACACGGATTATTCCAAGGCGAAGGGGCAGTCGCTCCTTAACTCCGTGAACATCCTTGTTGACCTAGTGATGAGGTGAGACTGTGGCGCACTACTGGCTCATTAAATCTTTACTAATCGTTGCGCTCATCGCGGCGACTTACCTGTTGGTACGCCCTGCTAGGACGGCCTCGACCCTGGCATTGCGGCGTATCGGACTGTTTCTGATTCTTGGTGCGGCCGTATTCGCGATTCTTTTCCCAAGCGTGTTCAACAGGTTCGCACTGGCGTTGGGCGTTGTCACGGGAACGAATCTCTTGGTGTACCTGTTGGCGGTCGCGCTCTTTGCGCAGATGGCAACGTCCTACAGGCGTGATGCTGCAATGCAGGCCCGTGTCACCGCCCTCGCACGCGAAGTCGCGATCCAGAACGCGGCC
>CAYFOT010000087.1:0-4143 GCA_964344825.1 uncultured Actinomyces sp. | reverse complement strand
GAAAGTCACAACGGCTTGACAGCCAAAGGAAAGTCACGACGGCTTGACGGCCGCCAATACTCGCACGTCCTCGACAAAGTCCGCGTACTGCCCCAAGTTCTCCTCCAAGGGGTCGATGATCCCGAGCTCCGCGATCTCCGTGATCCCGTTCGCCAAAGTCCGCGCGACCGAGTTTGACAGCCTGCGCGCCCCCGCCTTCAACAACAAACGCGCCAGCACCGCCAACAGCCAGCCCATCAGCAAACCACCCGCGACCAGCACAGTTGGAGCGGCGATGGGTCCCCAGTAGGTAGGCTCGGGCAGGCGCACCTTGAACCAATCCGCAACCCAGTACGCCGCCAGCCATCCCAGTCCGACGACAGCCGTCAGCGCGGAAATCCACTGAAGGGCGAGGGCGAGAGACCACCACTTCGGCCGGCGCGCCAAGTCCTCGCCAAGCCCCGCGAAGAGGTTGTCGGCCACGTCCACTAACTCACCCGCACCCCGCTCCGACTGCAATACGACCTGGTCACGCCATCTCCGCGGGAGGTTCGCCGCGGCATCTTCGGAGTACCTGCGAATCGCCGAACGCGCCGCTGACTCCAACGCCGGAGCGACCACAATGGAGGCCGCCGGCGCCGCGCCCACGCTGGCACCTGCGCTGGCCCCGGCACCTCGGCGCGCGGACACACCTGCACCCGGACCGGAACCCGCAACAAGACCCGCAACCGAGCGCGCGGACCCGGACGCGCCCGCCTCCTCTATTTCAGCGCGAGGACGTCCCCGCCCCACCCCCAAGTGCAACCTCTTCAACGGATCCACACGGAACGACCGCACCCACTTCGTCCACAACCACCCCGTGTTCTGGACGCCGCGGTGAATATACGACTCCTCGGCGGCCCGCACAACGACCGGCGCACCCAGCGCCCCATTCAAAGCTAGGGCGACCTGCGAAAACTCCGGCGGCGACACCGGCGCCTCAAGCACACCACCGTCGGACTCAACAGCGTCTTGAAAAGCCCCGCCCTGGGTGCGCAAGTCCGCCGCCAACCGCCGAGCAGCCGCCTGCTTGGATTTCGCCAAGGTTTGGATGCGGGCTCGCAGGTCGGCAACGCCCTCGCCCGTAACCGCGGAGGTGACCAGAACTTCGCTGAATAGTCCGCCCTCGTCCAAGAGGGAACGCAAGTGGCGCGGGACCGCATCTTTCTCCACCCCCTCCAGCCTGTCAATCTGGTTGAGGGCCACGACCATGCCCCCGGCGTGCTCACGCAAGGACTGCAGGAACTCCCCATGCAGGACGCCGTCCGCGTACTTCTGCGGGTCCACGACCCACACCACGACGTCCGCCAGCGCAATCAGGTTCTCCGCCACCGCCCTGTTCGCCGATTCTGTGGAATCAATGTCCGGCAGATCGATCAGAACAACGCCGCCACCAGCCAAAACGGCTGAACCCGACGCAATGCGACGCTGAGTTATCCCCAGCCAATCCAGCAGGGGCCCGTCGCCGCCGCCACTGACAGCAAGCGCCTCGGAGGTGGTAGGGCGCGTCGGGGCGACTCGCGCCAAATCCTCCCCCACCACCGCGTTGAACAGGGAGGACTTCCCCGATCCGGTCGCCCCCGCGAAGACCACGACGGTGTGCGACATGTCCTGGGTGCGCCGACCCCTCACTTTCGCCAGCAGCGCGTCGGCGGCCTCGGTCACGGAGGGGGTGATGTGGCCGCGGGAGATCTGCGTGGCGCGCTCCAGCGCCTCTACGCCGCGGAATAGGGTCGAGGTCGTCGCTCGAGGGCGGAACCCCAGCCAACTCATAGCGCCTCCCGACGTGCGGCATCCCGTGCGGCTGCGAACCTCTGCTGCACTTCGCCCGGGGTCACGGAATCCTTCTCCAAACCCTCCAGCACCTGCACGAACGGCTCCTTGTCCGCGTCGAAGAACGCCTGCGTGCGGGCCAGTAGGTCCTCCCTGGCCGTCTCTGCCATTTTGCGGACGGCATCGTCGCCGAAGATCGCCTCCAGCAGCTTCTGCGCCGCCACCGCGGTTCCGCCCGCCACGGCGACCTCCGCGCCCGTGAGCCCAGCGGTCGAGGCAAAAATGACGATGATGAGCGCCGCCCCCACCAGATTCACGCCCACGGCCATGATCCGGGCGGTCGTCCTCTTATCTTTGCCCGTGGAGGAAACCAGCCCGACCAGGTCCCTTTGCCACTCGCGCACCGCCAGGGCAGCGTCGGCGTTGCGTTGGTCGTAAGTGGGGGACGAGGACGTAGCGGCCTCCACTTCCACCGCCGACGCGGGGTTCGCGAGCCACGCTCGGGCGCTCTGCGCCACCGCGTCCTCCGAAGATGAGACCAAGAGAAGTTGGAGCGAGTCCTCCAGCGCGTGCTCCACCGCAGCCGGGCTGGATTTGGAACCCCTGAACCAGCCAGCCACCTTGTCCCGCAGCGAGGACACACCGCTTTCCAAACGCGCCGTCCACTCCCCCGTGCCAACAACTTCCTGCCAGCGCGCCACGACTTCGTTGCGCAGGAGACTTCCGTCCTCGAGCGCCGCCTCCACCTGTGCCTGCGCAACATCGAACGCCGCGCCCACCTGCTCCTCCATGGCAGAACGCGTGTCCACCTGCGTCTGAAGGGGGACGACTACGTCGGGTTCCCGCGCCAATAGCGCGTCGGTCGCACCCAGGAGCGTTCGCCGGGCCACCTCAGCCCTTGAGGACGCGTCCTGCGCCAGGGCCGTTAGCCACGCTTTGAGCGGCGCCACGTTCTCCTCCGGAATGAATCCCTCGGCGTCCTTCTGCTCCGGAATCATGAAGATGGGGGCGCCGCCCAATCCGCCCTCGTCCAACTTCCGCCGCAGATCAGGCAGGATCAGGTCGCCCGCGTCGTCTGGGACTCGGTTGAGCACGACGGCGAGGACGATATTGCGCTCCGCCGCCTCATGCAGCAACGCCCAGGGGATCGCGTCCGAGTAACGCGCGGCGGTCGTCACGAAGATCCACAGGTCGGCGGCGCTCAGGAGCTGGGCCGCCAACTTGCGATTATCCTCAACCACGGAGTCGATGTCCGGGGAGTCCAGGATGGCTAGCCCCGGGGGCGGGGCGTCGTGTGCTACTAACTCCAGCTCGGCCCGGCTTGCTGAAGCACCCGACTGGGTGGAGGGCGCCTGACCGCTCATGCCCAACCCGTCCTCGCCCGCGCCGCCTGCATCGGGGCGCCGCCTCCCTCCCGCAACGCCCTCGCCGGCAGCGCCCTCGCTCAGTCCGTCCTCGCCCTCGCCGCCGCGGATACGCGACACCCGCGCCAACCCCGGCAGGATCCGCTGCGAATCAAACCACGGCAAATCCTGCGGCGCGTGCACCAACAGCGGCATGCGCGTGGTCGGGCGGATGGCAGTCGAGCGAGCCACATGCTGACGCGCCAAAGAGTTCACGATCAGGGACTTTCCGGAGCCCGTGGACCCACCCACGACGGCAACAAGCGGCGCATCGAGGGACCGGTACCGCGGGAGAATATAGTCCTCCAACTGGTCGGACAGCTCCCGCACCGCCGCGCGTCCCACGCCCGCGTCGCTGCATGGCAGGGGGAACCGGCAACGCGACAGCGCGTCCTTCAGTTCCTCAAGGGTGTCTGCAACTCTCATCACAACCCCACACTACTTTGCATGTACGGTAGAGGGTGAAAAAGGGCCGGAGGAGGCGCGATGGAAGCGGTTTATAACTCGATTGCGGAGGGGTTTGAGCTTCTCGGCACCCTAACCATGGTTCTTGGCATGGTGGTCGCGACGATTTTGGCGATCCGTGCACTGCAACGGAAGCAGGGTGGTGTCGCGGCCTTCTCGACGTTGAGGACGACGTTGGGAAGTGCGATTTTGCTCGGGCTGGAGATATTGGTCGCGGCCGACCTAGTCCGCACCATCACGTCGAAGCCTTCCATTGAAGAGGCCGTCATATTGGGTCTGATTGTGCTGATCCGAACCGTGCTCAGTTGGTCAATCCAGATTGAGATCGAGGGCGTTTTGCCATGGAAGCGCGCTCTGCTTGAAAGTGGCGGCTCCCTGATGGTCAAGGAATTGAAGAAGGACCACGCGCTGCAGGTCGCATACAACACCAGTCCGGAGAAGAATAAGGACTAGGGCGCGGGGCGGCTCCAGATTGGTGCCCGCG
>CAYFOT010000086.1:0-4247 GCA_964344825.1 uncultured Actinomyces sp. | reverse complement strand
GCATCTGCTGAAACCCGGCCCTCTTATTTACGCTGGTGCCCGACTTTCCGGTGTCGGCATAGACCCGGATGTAATCCCATTGGGGATTGCTCCGGATGAACTTTTCGTAGTATCGGCACTGTGTCTCGAACGAGTCCTCCTGCTCGGCCTTGTCCGTACTGACGCGGGCATAGGCCCCCACGCGCTTCCTACGCTGCTCGAAATGGCTCTCGATCCGGCGAATAATCATATATTTGTGCTCCTTATTTTGGGTGATATGTGGTGGGCGGCTTTAAAGCGACGCCCTTAAGGCCGAGCTTCTATCCCTTGTGGCCGCGCTTCTATCTGTGTAGACGACCGGGCGCTCATGTCTTCCATCTAGCCCGCGCCTTCGCATGACCCGTATGTTCCGTCCAGAGGTTTTCTTCTTATTATATTGCATCTTTGCGGCTCCGTTGCCCGCGGGCTCACCGTTACACTGACCGTCAATGGCTTCCAACGAGGCCATGGGAGTATCGGAGGCTTTTACGTAGCGCACCTCGACCGCGCTGCTGATGCCAAATCTCCAGACCACGATTGCCTCGTCCCATTTGCGGAAGGTGATCTTGCGCACCAGCCCGTCGAGAAATATATACTCGATCTTCTTTAGGTGCGCGCCCCTGCTCCTCCACTCAAGCGCCGCGCGCGCGGCCTCCCCCTTGCTGCCGTCCTTCTCCGCAAGCTCTCGCAGCTTGCCCACGTCCAACTCCTGAAATGCCGTTCTGACGACATGGTCGATGTAGTGCTCCCTTATCGTATAGGGTGGGCAGGCGGCTTGTCCGCCCTCCGTCTGCTCCGTCTGATCGCGCTCCGCGCGCCCTCCCTCCGTCTGCCCGCTCCCCTCGTGCTCCGCGCCGCCACAAGTCCAGACTGTCAACAGCGGTCTAAAAATGTCGTTTTTCAGCGGTTAAAAAATGCATGAAATCATCGGCGAGGAGATGTTAATAAATTAGTTTTGTCCTTGGCCGAATAGTGTGTTTACAACGAGCTGTTTTTGTTTCATGTACTCCTTTCGCTCTTTGAGCCGGTAGCTTTCGCCCTTGATGTTGATGACGGTGGCATGATGCAGAACGCGGTCGAGGATGGCCGATGCGATGGTGACATCAGCGAAGACCTCATTCCATTGAGAGAAGGTTTTGTTGGAGGTAAAGATGGTGGACACCTTCTCATAGCGTCTCGCGATCAGTTGGAAGAACAGATTGGCGCCCTGAATATCCATCGGGAGATATCCGATCTCGTCAATGGTGAGCAATTTGTACTTAGCCAAGGTTTTGAGTTTGTCCGGCAGCCTGTTTTCAAAATGCGCCTTTTTGAGTTGTTCAATCAGCGCGTGGCAGTTGATGTAGTAGGTAGAGAAGCGATGCCTGGCTGCGACCATGCCCAGCGCCGAAGCCAGGTGGGTTTTGCCCACGCCGGGCGGGCCGAGGAAGACGATATTCTCTGCGTTTTCCAAGAACCGCATGGTGGCCAGCTCCTCGATCTGGCGCTTGTCGATGGAGGGTTGGAAGCTGAAGTCGAACTCCTCCAATGTCTTTTTGATGGGGAAGCCGGACATCTGCACCTGCTTTTCATAGGCGCGTCTGCGCTTGCCGAGCGCTTCCTCAGCAAAGATATGATCGAGCACTTCCACGATGTTGAGTTCGTCCTTTACAGCCCTCTCGAGATAATTGTCCAGGATCTCCAGCGTGTTTTTCATCTGAAGGCTCTTAAGGTTTTCCCGGAGCCGTTCCATCGTCAATTCCGTCATGGCAGCACCTCATCATACCGGCTCAAATCTCTCAGAGAAACGGGGAAATCGATGATATTGTCGCCCTCAAACAGAGCGTTCTGGATGTCAAAGGACTGCTTGATCGTCAACCTGCGGTAGTGGTGGGCATTGACGACCATATCCTTTTTCTGATAGGATAGTCGATGTAGGGCAATCTGCTTTCCATCGTGGTAGGCGGCAAGCATGTTGTCCAGAGCCACGACTGCCACGTCTTTGCCGGCGTATTCCGATGGTACGGAATACTGGTTTCCGCCGTAGGAGATGAGGCAGTCTTTTTGCACCCGGCGCAGGTTGATTTTGTCGATGATGTATTCACGTCTGAGGGGATTCAGTCCCTCCTTTTTCAGCCTCTCGAAGGGGACTTCATTGGTCGTACCGTGTACTTTGCCATTGACCTTGTTGCACCACGCCAAAGCCTGACCGTTGAGGTCGTCAAGCGAATTGTACTTCACACCGACCATGAAATTGTCCCGCACGAACTGCACTGTGCGTTCTACCTTGCCCTTTGTCTGACCACGGTAGGGCCGGCAAAGAACAGGCTTAAATCCGTAGAACCCGGCGAAGTCCTCGAATTGACGGTTGAGCGTTGAGTCCTCTTGTTTCAGCAGGCGCTTGATGACGACCTGCTTCATGTTGTCGTACAGGATCTCTTCCGGGTAGCCACCCAAATACCGGAATGCATTGGCATGGCAGCGAATCAGTGTGTTCGTGCTCATGTCCGTCACAAACTCTATGTACCGGGTTCGCGAGTATCCAAGGATGAACAGGAAGCAGTAAAGCTTCTTCCGCTTTCCATCCTCCACGACCGTGTGATCCTCAAAAAACGCCCAATCCATCTGACCCTGAAGACCCGGCATGGTCTCAAAACGTACCGTCGCCTTCTCCTCCAACTGCTCCTTCTTCCCGCGCACATATCCCCGAACAATCGTTTCGCCGCCCTCAAATCCTTGCTCTTTGAGCTTTTCCAAGATCCGAACGGACGAGTACGGCGCTTCCTCCAGCCAGATCGCAATCTGATCCTTATACGCATCCAGCTTTGATGGCTTTGGCCCGGTTAGACCATATACCGGCCGTGTTTCGCTATGGGCGTACTTCTTGGCTGTTCGCGGGTCTATGTTGTACTTGCGCGCAATCTCCCTGTAATTCAGTCCCTTTTGCCAGTCGCTTCGGATATCCATCCAGTTTGCTCCTTCCATTCTGACACCCTCTCCGCCTCAATTTCTACAGACAGATTCGAGTGTACCATATTGCATCCCTCACCGATGAATACCTACATTTTTTGACCGACGTTTTCTTACATTTTATCACCGATGCTGACAGTATCAACCAGCGTTTCTTGGGACAACCCAAAGCCGTTAAAATCATTGCGATTTCAACGGCTTTTCTTTGTCTTAGGCCCGTTTGGGCGCACGGTGCGGTGTATCGCCGTTTTCGCGGTCCCTTCGGGGGCAAATGGGGCGCGGCGCGCGGATCTTTCCGCCCATCCATTGCCGGCGCATGTCCGCCAATAGCCACTTAAAGGCAGTACATCGATTTTAACTTACATTTTCTTTGGAAATGTGTTAAAATAGAGATGAGGTGTTGGCTCTGTTGCGCATCAGCACGAATGATGTTCAAAGGGATGGGAGGTGAAGTGGCATTGGCATGAAAAGACCGCCACAAGGCGCCGGAGGTTTTTCCTTGGACCTCGCGAAATCTGGTCATGCCTTTCGCACGGAACAATGGTGAGGTTGAGGTGATTTAATTGTATGAAGTCGGAGATTTTGTTTACTATGCCGGAACCGGCGTCTGCCGGGTCAAAAATATAGCGAAGCGCAAGTTCCCCGGCGAGCGGGAGAGTCGGCTGTTCTATACGATAGAGCCGCTGGACCAGGGGTATATTATCCATACGCCCGTCGGCGGAACGAAGGTGTTCATGCGCAACATCCTCTCGAAGGAGGAGGCGGAAAGCCTCATTGATGCGATTCCCACCATTCCGGCGGAACCGTATCACAACAAAGTTGTCAACCAGCTCACGGCATACTACAACGCGGCGATCGATACGCACGATTGCGCCGATTTGGTTGTGCTGATCAAGTCCGTCTACGAGAAAAAGAAGATGGCGGAGGATGAGAAGCGCAAATTGGGAGCGGTGGATGAGCGATTTATGAAGCACGCAGAGGAGCTGCTTTTCAGCGAACTTTCGGTTGCGCTCGACGTCCCCAAGGATGAGGTGGCCGCGTACATCACATCCAGAATTGAGGCAGTGCAGAATGGAGCATGAGCCCGGCGCGATGGCTTCTATTCGCAAGTGGCGCCCATCCGCGCGCAGCCGGCGATAACGGATCTGGATTCCACGCCAACACCAAGCAAAGCCTCGGGACAAAAGTGCAGAGAGTGAACGGGCGGGAGCATTCCGCCCGTTCACTCTTCACATTTGCGCGGTTGCCTAGGTAAGCGATGATTAAAGAACGTGTGCGAT
>CAYFOT010000085.1:1747-4288 GCA_964344825.1 uncultured Actinomyces sp. | reverse complement strand
CCGCGGCGACTGCAACAGCGCCGAAGACTGAACCTCTCTTACGCATGTGTGACATCCCTATAATTCATCTCAGTTGGGTTATCTTTGAAGCGTTCAAGTACTTTCTCAACAACCTGACGACTGCTGAGGTAATGTGATCATATGATGTCTGATGACTTAACGCTACCTCACTTGATGGAGCGCCTCGAAACGTTAGCTGTTCATGACAATTCGACGCCCTCGTCCCTCAATCGCGCTACGGCGACCATGAACGCGATCAAATCCTTGATTCTGCGCGACAATCTGGCCCCGGGAGATCCGCTTCCCACAGAGGCTGCCCTGGAGAAGGAGTTGGGCGTGTCCCGCTCCTCTGTGCGCGAGGCAATTCGCAAACTTGAGGCGTTAGACATCGTGGAGGTGCGCCACGGCTCCGGCACGTTTGTGGGACAGATGTCTTTGGAACCGATGGCGCAGACCCTAGCGCTCAGGGCATCTCTTTCAGCAGCTGGAAACCTGCAGTTCCTGAAGGAAGTTGCAGAAACACGCCAGATCTTGGACCACGGCATGGCTTCCGCGGTGATCAAGGCACATGAGGGGAAACCGGACGCGCAGCTGGATGCCCTCGTGGACCAGATGGTCGCCCATGCAGAGGCTGGGAATGGTTTCATGGCGGAGGATGTGGCGTTCCATGACCGCCTGATTCGCGGCCTAGGCAATGAACTAACGCGCCAGACTTACTCATCGTTTTGGATGGTGCACTCTGCAATCCTCCCCGACCTCGTGACCACGACGGATGGGAAGGCGCTGCCCACCGCCCTCGCTCACCGCAAGATGCTTGATGCCGCCTACGCGGGCGACCTGGACGCGTACCACCAGGCTATAGATGAGCACTACACGCCGCTTGTGGAATCCTTGGCGGCCCTGGGGTAGGGCGGCTCGGTCCGACTTATCAGTCCCACTTATCAGTCCGACTTATCGGCCCGACTGATCAGCCCGGCTCACCCTCTTCCGACGCCCCGGATTGCGCGACGTCAAGGCCTGCTGAGCGTTGCGCGACGCCCTCGTCCCCAAACCATGCGTTGAAGTAGGCGTAGAAGTTCAGGTTGCCAAACGAAGAGCAGGGGCCCTCAGAACCCGCAAGCGCCGCCTCATTCGGCTGGTACGGCGTGTAGTTGTAGAGGTTCGCGGTGGCCTGGTTCTCCACGAATACGTCCGCGCCGTCGCAGTCTCCGGGCGCGTATGGGATGAAATCGGTGCGCTCCGCGTCCACCATGTATTGGTCGGGGTTGTGCTCATACACCCGGAACTGCCTGGCCGCGTAGTACACCTGGGTGGCGAATCCGAAGTATTGCGGGTCGCAGTTGGTGTGGTCCGGGCACGCGTAGCCCATCGCGATTGCGTAGCGGGATTCGTTGAGTCGGAAGCCCGACGCCGTGATCAGTCCCTGTTCCTTCTGGAGTGTGGTCAGCAAAACCTGGGGGTTGATGCCGCAGCCGCGCGCGGCCTTCCAGATTATGTCCGCGGCGGTGTCGCCCGGGCCGCCCTGGAACCCGCCTTCGCAGTATTCGTCGGGTTCGAACGAGGGCGTTTCTTCCACGTAGTCCGCTAGGCACTCCGTTCCATCCAGTCCGGTGCGGCAGCCAGCGTTCCACTTGGCAATGAAACTTGAAATCTGGTCAAGAGTGTAGGCGTCAACGTCGAAGAACTGCTGGTCCTCAATGATCCGGCCTGCGTCGAACCCCTCATATGAGAGCGGAGGTGTCACCGGTTCCGGGTCGGGAATGACGACGACTTCTTCGACTTCATCTACCACATCCGAGGCAAAACCCATCACCAAACCCACAAACCACTTCCCAGCCAACAGGAGCGCGATCGCGATGAGGAGCACCCAGAGTAGGAAGAAGGCGTTCCACTTTCCGCCCCTGTTTCTGCGCCGAGCTGGCATCGACGCACCCTGTCGCACAATGTAGCCTTGCTGAGGTTGGCTCCCCGGCACCGGCCCTTGGGACCCGCCCGTGGACTGCCCGAAGCCCGATGGACTATGCCAAGACACTTAGGCGCTCTGCGCTATAAACGACAGAACGTTATCCGTCGCGTCTTCGAGGGTCACCAACGTCTCCTCAAAGTCCGTCATGTTCCCATACCAAGGGTCGGGGACGTCCAGAGAATAGGCATCGCGCGTATCCGCATCGGTCGCAAACGAACGCCACAACCGTATCTCCGCCCGCTCCTCTTCTGGAACCGATGCTGCAACCCTCTGTATCTGCTCCAAATGTTCCTGCGTCATTGGGAGGATCAGGTCGTATTCCGCGATGTCAGAACGGGTTATCTTTTGCGCACCGCGCACAGGAGGGGAGTAGCCGGCATTACGCAAAACCTTGACCGCACGGTAGTCGATCGGGTTCCCAACCTCCCACCCCGTCGTTGCCACGGAGTCGACCTGTACGTCCATCCCCTTTTGGTCCGCCGCCTCCTGCAAGACCACTTCCGCCATCGGTGAGCGGCAAATATTCCCGGTGCAGACCGTCAAAACCCGGTAGGTCACGGACGAGCCACCTTCTT
>CAYFOT010000085.1:0-1647 GCA_964344825.1 uncultured Actinomyces sp. | reverse complement strand
GCGTCCACGACGACGTCGTGCGGCTCCGGGAATCGCCTGAGCCTCCCGCGCACGACCCATTCGGGGGCAAACTTGTAGCGGGCAACACGGTAATCATCGGCGAGTGCGGGCGACTGCGGGTCACGAACCCTAACGCCCGGCTTCCCAAAACGGTACATGACCTCAACCTCGCGGCCCCGGTCATCCTTCAGGGACCGATCCACAACACCGGGCGCAACCTCCACCTGCACGGTACCGGACACCTCTTCGCCGTCGCGGTATACGTGCGCGCCGTCCGGGACCTCTACCGTGATGGTCTGCCCGTCTTCGCTGGCGCTCCAAAGCCCCGGGAAGTTCTCCAGCTCCCGCGGCTCTTCCGAGAGCCAAGTCAGCTCAACCAGCGAGAACCAACCATATGGGTCCTTCAGCGACGCATCCCGCTCCGCGCGCCAGTCTTTCCAAGCCCTCTTGGTACCAAATGCGTGTGCCATGAACAGCCTCCCTCGTTCAGGCACAACTCTACCGGGCACCACCGACAGTTAGCGTGCTTAGCGAACCAAAGAAAGCACGTTTCCAGGGCGCCCCTACCCTCACTTGGCCGCGCAGGCCAACCCGCTCTGCAGCGCCGCAAGATTAGAGGCAAATACGTCTGGAATGTTCCGCTTCGGATCCACCTGAACCTCCATCGGGTCGAGGGCGAGCGCGGGGATACCCAACGTCTGGGCAATCTTCGCGCTGGACGCACTGACCTCTTGGGATTGGCCAGCCTGAGCCGCGGCGCCGTCGTGGCCGTGTTCGTCCTCGCCGTCGCCCTCGCCCTCGCCGTCGCCCTCGTCGTGACCATGGGCAGCGGCGGGCTCAGCGAACAGGACCTCGATGCCGCGCTCCTTGATCAAATTGGAGACCTGCAACAGGCGCGCCGGCGACGGCTCCGCCTCCGGATCCACGCCCAGCACCCCCACTTGGTCCAGCCCATAGCGCGCGGCCAAGTAGCCAAACGCCTCATGCGCCGTCAACAGCGTCTCCCCCGAGCAGTCCGCGAGGACCCGCGCATACTCCTCATCAATCTGCTCCATTGCTTCCGTCAGGGCGAGGGCGTTTTCCTTGTAGTACGCCCCCGCTTCCGGATTGGCGGCGTTCAGCCCGGTCGAGAGTTCCTCGCCGATCCGCGCAATGTTCAGGGGGTTCATCCACACGTGGGGGTCGCCCGATATTGTGTCCGACTGCTCCAGCACCGCGAACCCATCCAAACTGTCAACACCGGTCTGCTGGATGGCGGTTTCGACGCCGGGCTGGAAGCCCTCAGAAAGATACAGTGCGATGTCGGTGCCGCCCAACTGATTCACCTGCGCGGGCGAGAGCTCCATGTCGTGGGCGTGTCCGCTGGTCGTCGCCAAGTTAAGAATCTCCACCTGGTCTCCGCCGACCTGCTGCGCAATATAGAGGAGAGGGAAGGACGAAACGACGACAACGGGGAGGTCACCGGTTGGGTCGGTCTGGCCCGAGCCGGCCCCACCCCCGCCCGACTGCGCGGCTACACCGCCCTCGCCAGCACCGCTGTTGCCCACACCGTCCGCGGAACCCGCACCCGTGGCACATCCGGCCAGCGCGAGGGCGAGGGCGGCCATTCCCGCGACCGCCCTCGTCCCCATCCTCGACTGGACCCGT
>CAYFOT010000084.1:0-4308 GCA_964344825.1 uncultured Actinomyces sp. | reverse complement strand
GCCCCGGATTGGGCCTGTGTACTCCCCAGATCGTCGTTATCGTCTTGGATCGTCGCTATAGCTGTGCGACAACGGCGATGCTAGGCGACAACGGCGATCTAACGTTGGGGGACCGCAATGCGGCGATGCTAGGCGACAACGGCGATCTAACGTCGGGGGACCGCAGGAAAGTGGTGTTAGTCGGCGTTGGGGGACCGCAGGAAAGTGGTGTTAGTCGGCGTCGGGGGACCGCAAGAAAGTGGTGTTAGTCGGCGTCGGGGGACCGCAAGAAAGTGGTGTCAGTCGGCGCCGGGGCCGGCGGTGAGGCGTCAAAAACCTGTGCGTGCGCCGCGCGGGCGCCGCGCCCGCGCCGGGGCCGGGGCCGGGGACAAGCACCCGAGCGTAAATCTACCCCGCCAAGTCCGCGCGCGCCAAGCCTTCCAGCGCCTAAGCACCCGAGCCTAAATCCACCCCGCCAAGTCCGCGCGCACCAAGCCTTCCAGCGCCTCCAACCACGGCAGCGCACCATTGCCCCACGGGACGTAGTGGAACTCTTGGCCCCCGGCGCCCTCGAACGCCTCCCTGTTCAGCTCGTCAATCTCCTCCAACGTCTCCAGGCAGTCCGAGACAAACCCCGGGCACACCACATCCACCCGCCGCGTCCCCGCCGCGCCCAACTCCGCCATCGTGTCAATCGTCGCCGGCAGCAGCCACGGCGCCGGCCCGAACTTCGACTGGAACGTCTGCATCACGGCGGCAGCGGGGACACCTAAACGCGCGCGCAGCGCCTGGGTGGTCTCCGTGCACTCGAACGGGTACGGATCCCCCTTCTTCGCCATCGCCGTCGGGATGCCGTGGTAACTCAGGACCAGCCGATCGCCCTCGCCAAAATTGGGCTGCCCAACGCGCGCCCACTCCGCTTCTAGGGCCACCGCCATCGCCTCGATATACCCCGGGTCCGTCTGGAAGGAGCGCGCAACCCGCAACGCAAACTGGTCACGACGTGCGAGGTTCCAGCGGTAGACCTCGTCCGTCACCGACGCTATCGTCGTCCCCGAATACTGCGGGTACAGCGGCACCACCAGCAACTTCCGGTAGCCGTCCGCGAATGCTTGGTCCATCATCTCCGCGATCCCGTGGCTGCCGTAACGCATGGCGTAACGGACCTCTGCCTGCCCCTTCAGCGCCGCCGCAACATAGTCCGTCTGCGCGATCGTGCCCGCCAGCAACGGCGAGTACTCCTCACCCCACACCGTCCTATACTTCGCCGCCGAATCCTTCGGCCGCACGCGCAGAATGATGCCCTCCAGAATGGGCCGCCACAGCGCGGGGTGCATCTCAATCACGCGCCGATCCGACAGGAACTGCCGCAGATACTTGCGCGTCGCCTTCGTCTCCGGCTCATTCGGACTTCCCAGGTTCACCAGCAGCACGCAGGGCTGGTCTTCAATGTGGCTCAACTTTGGGCACCTTCCGTTCTGGGGTACAAGCTTAGCGGGCATCGGGGCGAGGGCGAGGCGCGGCGCACGTGGACCCGGGCAGGCGTGCGGCAAGCGCCGGTCCGGGCCGGCGGTGGCGATCTCCTTCCTTCTGGCCGCCCTCGTCGCGGGCCTTACCGTCGTGTGTTACGCGGAACTGGCGTCGGTCATTCCGTCCTCGGGATCCTCCTACTCCTACACGTACGCGACGATGGGGGAGTTGGCCGCTTTCGCGGTGGGAGCCTGCCTCATCTTGGAATACGGGGTCTCCGCGGCCGCCGTGGCCGTGGGGTGGTCCGAGTACGTCGCCCTGCTCATCCACAACATCTTCCACGTGGACTGACCCGCGCCACTGCTGAACAGCCCCGAAACCGGCGGCATCGTCAACCTGCCCGCCGTCATCCTCATCTTCTCCGTCACGCTGATTTGTTTGTACGGGCAGACGCGCATCTTGTGCTCGATGGGTCGCGACGGCCTTTTGCCACCCGCATTTTCCCGCGTCAACCCCATCACCCATGTCCCCACCGTCAACACCTGGGTCGTCGCAATCGCGGTCGCGATCCTGGCGGGCTTCCTGCCACTGGGGATCCAGGCGGACATGACGTCCATCGGCACACTGTCCGCGTTCTTGTTGGTCTCCGTCGGCGTCATCGTCCTGCGCAAAACCGCCCCGAACCTGAAGCGCGGCTTCCGCGTGCCACTGTTCCCAATCACGCCGCTCCTCTCCATCGACGCGTGCCTCTACGTCATGACCAGCCTCGGCAAAATCACGTGGGCCGCCTTCGTCGTGTGGATGGTCTTGGCGCTGGTGTTCTACTTCGCGTGGTCCAGGAAGCATTCGGAGTTGCAGATACTGGAAGACATGGAGAAGAACGAGGGCGGAGGTTCCCTAGCCTCCAGTCCCGACGCCAGTGCGTGGGAAGGTCCAGACGCGGGCGCATAGGGGCGAGGGCGTCGGGTCTGGGCGGTCAGCGCCCCGCCGTCCCGTCGCCATGGCGCCGCGCAGCCATCTGCCCGGCGCCGCGGGCGCGTAGACTCTGTAGTTATCCACAAGGAAGAAAAGAGAAATGTCGAAGATTGCCCTGGTACGCCGTCCGGGACCGCTCCTGAATGACGGGCGGACGGACCACACGGAGAAGGTCGAGGTCGATCTGCCGTTGGCCATGTCCCAGTGGGAAGCATACGTTCAGGTTCTTCAGGATCACGGGTGGGAGACGATAACGGCGATCTGGCATGTGGCGGCGAGCTGGCGTGGGAAGGTGCGCGGAAAAGTGGCTAGCCGCCCGAGCCCGGCTCCGGCCGTGACTCCAAGTCATCCAAGAAGTGGTGCGCCCACACGCCAATCGGGTTGTTGTTCACCTGGCGCTGCAGGGCGCGCATCCTCTTGGAGCGCTCATTGTACGGATCGGTGATGGCCTCCATGATGGTGGCCTTCATCCCGTCCAAGTCATAGGGGTTCACTAGGTATGCGCGCTTCAGTTCCCGGGCAGCCCCCGCGAACTCACTGAGCACCAAAGCGCCGGCACGCCCCGGGTGGCACGCAATGTACTCCTTGGCAACAAGGTTCATCCCGTCACGCAGTGGCGTCACCAACATCACGGTTGCAATCCGATACATGGCCGCCAGCCCCTCACGGCTGAAGTTAGCGTGCTGGTATGAGATGGCGGGGCGCCCCACCCCACCAACCCCAGAGTTGATCCGACCCACCAAGAGGTCAATGTCGTCCCGCAGGATCTTGTACTGCTCCACATCCTCCCGTGACGGCGTCGCCACCTGCAAGAACACCGTGTCTTCCGGATCCAACTCCCCGGACTCAAACAGTTCTCCGACAGCCCGGATCCTTTGGCGCAGCCCCTTGGTGTAGTCCAGCCGGTCAACGCCAAGCAGAACGTTCTTCGGCCGCCCGAGCTCCTCCAGCAACGCCTCCGCCTCCGCAATCACCTCGGGCGAGTTCGCCAGTTCACGGAACCCCTCCACATCAATGGAGATCGGGTATGCCCGTGCCGTGCACCAGTGACCATCAGGCAGGTGTACGTTGCGCCCCTCAACCTTCAACTCAGTCCGCCTGCGCACCAGCCGCAAGAAGTTCGCCGCCGCCTCCGGTACTTGGAAGCCAACCAGGTCAGCACCCAGCAGCCCGCGAATGATCTCCGACCTCCACGGCAACTGCTCAAACAGCTCAATCGGTGGGAACGGAATATGTAGGAAGAATCCGATCCTCAAGTCGGGGCGTTGCTCCCGCAGCATTTGTGGGACCAGCTGGAGTTGGTAGTCCTGCACCCAAACAGTCGCACCCTTGCCCGCTACCTTGGCAGTGGCTTCAGCAAAACGCTTGTTTACCCGCTTGTAGGCATCCCACCATTCACGGTGAAACTCTGGGAATGCGACTGAATCATGGTAAAGAGGCCAGAGGGTCGCGTTCGACATCCCCTCGTAATACTCCTCTACCTCCCCCGCACTCAGCTCCACCGGCACAACCTCATAGCCGTCATGCGTGAACGGCTTCAACGCCTCATCGGGGGCGCCGATCCATCCGATCCACGCCCCACCCTTCTCACGCATCAATGGCTCTAACGCCGTCACCAGCCCACCGGGGGCTGTCTGCCAACTGGCTTCCCCATCCTCATCCATCACCCGGTTCACGGGCAGGCGGTTCGCAACAACAACAAAACTGGGGCCATTCTTTTTCGGCAAGGCTCCTCCTAGGGTCCGCCTCCACGTTAGCGCCCACGTCCGACATAGTCACGGGAACGGGGTGTGGGATGGGGCGAGGGCGGTCGTTGCCCAGTGCGTTGGTGGCCGCCGAGGAAGACTCCGTTCCGCACGGTGATGCCGGGCCACGCCGACTGAC
>CAYFOT010000083.1:0-4370 GCA_964344825.1 uncultured Actinomyces sp. | reverse complement strand
AAACTACATGAGGGGGACGAGACTACATAGCGGGAGAAAATAACAATGTTATTCACCGCTTTCTGTTCCCCCGTATGTAGTCTCGTCCCCGCTATGTAGTTTCAAGGGGGTAACAAAGCCCTGGCACAAGACGACGGTGTGCCGTCCCGGCGTTTTTCTCTTGCGCCGATGCCACAAACGGCAGTGTGAACGCTTACAGGACCACGAAACCCACTTCTGCCGACTTGCGCGCCCCGTCGAGTGAGCTTCTGTGGGTGCGGACCGTGCTGTTACTGGCCCTTCTGGGTGCGGGCAGGGTTGCTTGCACGCCAGTTGGGTAGTTTGCACTCACGATGTGTGCTCGAGACATGTGTTGATCTCATCCAAGGCAGGCTCGATTCCCCATTAGCCCGAGGCGTCATCAGTACAAATACGCATCAGCGCGAAGACATCAAGAACAAGATCCCCATGGTTTGATAAGGGGAACCCTGGTGACCGCCAAGGTCTCGCGGGAGGCACTTCCGCTGGTGCTGGCGCTGGTCCTGGCGCCGGTGCGCGCCGGCTGCACCTCTGCCTACCGCGCCCCTGCTCAGACTATCGATGGATGTGGCACACTATCGATGCTTGTGCCCGGGCACAAAGTTCGATAGTTCACCACAACCTTCGACTAACCGCACGCGGGCCGCCACCGACTAGGTCCCACCGAGGCGCCGAACCACCGTAGCCCCCGAACCTACGCCCGCCCTTTCGGCCGCCTGGCATTACGCGTTTCGATCAAGTCCGCGACCGATTCCAACGTTGACGTGTCGGAGACAAACTGCGCCGTGTCATCAACGGTTCGTTGCGTTGCTGTAGACGTGCGTCCGTCTTCTTCTTCCGACCACTGACCCTGTGGTTCCCCGGCATCAGCATCACTCAGCGTCATCGCGAGCGTGCCTTCCCCCGCAGACACGCCTAGCACTGCAGGTGTCCCCTCTTCCGCTGGGGCTTTCATCCGAGCCGCTTTCTGTGACCTGGAGATCCTCAGCACCTTCGTGTGGGTCCGAGGCCGAGACACATTGCCGAACTGGTCCACCACGTCCCCGAGAGACTTGTCCCCATCCTCGCTCTCCAACATCGGCTGAGGACTTTCCGAGCCATCCGCCTGCTTGGCCTGCACTGACGATGGGCGCTGGCGGTCTGCCGGGAGAAACGCCGGTGGCGCTACGGCAACGGGCTGCGCAGCTGCCCCATCGCGGGCAACGTGTCGACTTAGCTTTGCATCTAAGTTTTCCAGTTCCGCCTCAAGATTATTGCGCGCCGAGTCCTCCCACCGAGACGCCAACGGCGTCGAAAAAACCCGTGGCTTCCCCAACAGATGCAAAAGCACGTTGCGCCGAGCCCGAAGGAAGGAGATCTCCGACATATGCGGCACTTCCTCACGCAGATTCATGAGGTAATCACGGTACTGCTGCGGGGGTGACGCCAGGACCGATAGGTCTGCATCCACCAGCAGTTTTGCGCTCAGGTCCGTGTCCCTTGGGTTGTGGGATGCCAACTGTTCTGCCAGCAATCCAACCCGAGAGACCACATCATCGTCGATACCCAACTCCCTTAGGTCGTCCAAGCCCACCATGGCGGGGAACGTGGTTTGCCCCCGCATGTCAGCGTCCTCTTCCCAGCCAGGCTCCTCCAACGCGCCGCGAACAGCCGCAGCCAACTTTAAGTTCTCCGGTTCCGAAGTGGCACCCTCCAGCTCATCCAACTTCTCAAACACTTGCGCCAAATACCTGCAGTTGTGCAGGGAGCGGCCCTCAAGGTTCCATGCGGAAATGACGCGATCGATGAAGGCGCGGCGCGTCTGTGCAGATGCGGACGAACCTGCGCTGACCAGCGCATCGTCCAAGGCCCCGTAGAGCCACTGGGGTGTTGTTCCCCGCATGTTTGACTGCCCCTTGCCGTCAGTGCGTCCAAAAAACTGCGGGCCGTCCGACACGGCCCTAACGCATCATCGTAGTCCTGCACCGCAGTCGATACCACAATTCAAACTCGATACGTCCATGTGGCGTGCGTGTTCTCCGATCGTGTGTGGAGTACGCGTTTTTTTGGCGAGGGCGAGGTACGCGGCGCAGGCGCAGGCGTGGGCACCGCACGGCGGCGCGCGCTATAGCACAGTCGACGACCATCGGCCGCCGATGCCGTCACTTCGTTAACGCCGAGTATGCGACGATTGTTAGGTCTATTCAAGGAGATCCCATGTCTGATGCTTTGGCCCCGAAAGGTGCGGAGTTCCGCAACGTGTCGCAGTCGTTGGCAAAGGTCCGCATAATCGTCGCAGCGATACTGCTTGGGGTGCCCGCAATCGTGTTTGTCGTGCTCGGCTACCTGTTCACGCCTCTCTCGTACTACGTCGCCGGCTTTTTCGTCCTGATCTTCCTATGGCTCCTATGGCTGATCCCAAGGCAGGTGCGTGCCACCATGTACGCAACGACCGACACCGACTTCTTGGTCCGGCGCGGAGTCATGTTCCGGAGGATGGACATTGTCCCCTACGGGCGGATTCAGTACGTGGATGTTAGTGAGGGCCCGATCGCCCGGTCCCTTGGGATCGCTGAGGTGCGACTTCGCACAGCCGCCGCGTCCTCGGACGTGTCCCTAGACGGACTGCCAGTCGCTGAGGCTGCGGTACTTCGCGACCTCCTTGTAGCAAACGGCGCATCCGGACTATCGGGTCTCTGACCATGAAAACCGAAGCAGACCCAACCGCTCCTAAGCGTCCCAGGAAGGCCAGGACAGGAGCTGCAGAAGAGGGCGTCCCCGAAGATGCCTGGAAGAGGGTGCACCCGATAACGCCGGTGCTCAATGGCTGGCGTGTAATAGCGATCTTCCTAGCGATTGTTCTGTTCCAAAACCTTGAGGAACTGGTCATGCTGCGGGACCTTCTCGCAAGTGGAACAGCAGGTAAGGTGCTACTGATCCTGCTGGCATCGGTCATCGGTGGTCTAGCCGTCGTCATGCTCTACGCGTACCTTGCCTGGCGCGCCATGACGTACGCGGTGACCGATCAGGCTGTCTGGCTGCGTCAGGGAATCATTTTCCGCAAGCAACGCCACATTCGCCTGGAACGCATTCAGGCGGTCGACGTGACTCACCCGCTCCTAGGTCGAATCTTCGGGTTGGGGAAGATATCCGTGGACGCGGCCGGAGGGGCCGACTCATCCCTCTCGATCGGATACCTGAAGGACTCGGTGCTCAACGACTTGCGCGCGGAGATCCTGGCGTTGGCAGCCGGGTTGCGCCTGCACGCCGATGAGGGCGAGGGCGAGGGCGTTGCCGCCCGGGGCAATGCGCCCCAATTTGGAGTCCAAGGCGCCAGTGAAGCCTCGGCAACCCGAGGTCAGGGTGGGGGCGAGGACAGACCGGCAACGTCTCCTGCAGCGCAAGACAACGTGGCAGCGCGAGACAACGCGGCGGCACAAGACAGTGCGGCGACGCGGGGCAATGCCGCGGCACAACCGCGCGCGCACAGTCGAGCCCCTGAAGCCCCCGAAGACCTAGTTTACGAAGTGCCAGTGCCTCGCCTGATCATGTCCAAGGTGCTGAGTCCTTGGTTCTTCGGAACGATTCTGTTTACAGTTGCGTTGCTCGCCATAGCGATATCCGTAGGCATGGCGACTAGGGACTATTCCGTGCTGGTCTTCCTCCCCGCATGGCTGCCGTTCATAGCCATCGGCGTGTCGGTGATTTGGACACAGTTCTCCAGAGAGTTCAACTTCCAAGCCGCAGTCTCTCCGGACGGAATCCGCATCAGGCGTGGCCTACTGGAGCACCGTTCAGAAACGATTCCTCCCCGCCGCGTCCACGCCGTCGAAGTCACCCAGCCCCTCCTTTGGCGCGCCAAGGGCTGGTACCGCGTGGAAATCAGCCAGGCCGTCAACCGCACGGATAGCGACGGAAGCTCCACTGTGTCCCAAGCGCTCCTACCCGTCGGGACAGAGGAAGACGCGATAAAAGCGCTCTGGCTGGTGCTTCCAGATCTGGGGGTCCAGGACGTACAAGCGTTCTTTAACGCGGCCCTTCGGGAGAACAAGCCTTCGCCCTACTTCATAGGCATCACTCCACGTGCCAGAGTGTTTGACCCCATCGTGGGTAGACGCCGAGGCATCGCGCTCACCAGCACTTGCGTCGTTGTGCGTGACGGCTTCTTTGTACGAGAAGCTTCTTTTGCGGCATACGAACGGATCCAGTCCGTAACAACCTCCATGGGACCCGTGGAAGCATTGGCGAGGGCGGCAAATGTCAGAGCCGGCCTAGTGCCCGGGCCCGTCAAGTTGTACATGGAGCACCTTTCGTTAGAGGACGCCCTTGAAACCACCCAGACGATCGTCGCGCGGTGTAGCGAGAGAAGGGCC
>CAYFOT010000082.1:0-4608 GCA_964344825.1 uncultured Actinomyces sp. | reverse complement strand
TGAGGCCCATTGGCGCGCACGAAGGTTCTTCCTGAGCAGGCGGTATATGTTCTTGTCGAAGTTGATTAGGCCCCCGTAGCGCTTTTGAAGCTTGCTTGATGAGTAGCCGTCCCGAAACGCCTTGCGTTCCAACTCTTTCATCGTCAAGGCGCCGGATGCATATATCTCAGCCTTTGGAATATAGACCGTCTTGAACCCGGCTGCAAGGGCTCTCCATCCAAGATCAACATCTTCTGCGTTGTTGCCGAACCAAGTGTCGAAGCCGCCCAACTCCTCAAGTACGTTCTTTCGATAGGCGCACGACGCCGTGATGACTCCCTGACGTAAGCTCCGCTCCGTGACGGTATACGGCTCATCATCGAAGGCCATGATAATCTTCCAGTTGAGGTTGTTCCAGAATTCCTCGTAGTGGTTTCGCGGCTCACGTGGTGTTACCCGGCCTGAGACTACCGCCACTTCTGGATCGGCAAATGCGCGTTCAAACGCCCCGAGCCAGTCAGGACTCACCACGCAGTCTCCATCGGTGAATGCAATGATTTCGCCTCTGGCTGCCCGGAAGCCGACGTTCCGTCCGGCGGCAGCTGTCCTCTGTGGGTTAGCGACAACTTTGGCGCCGCGTTCCCTAGCGATCTCTTGAGTACGGTCAGAGCTCAACCCATCCGCAACGATGATTTCCAGTGGGGCGACGTTGCCCCACTGGATCGACGATATGCATTCGGCGATGGTGGCTTCTTCATTGTACGTAGGGATGACTACACTGATTTTGCGTGAGTTTTGGTGCAAGTCGTCAGATGCCGTCACGTTGGTTCCTCATTTTCTTCCAACGCGCTCTGCAAAGAACGCCATTGTTTGTCGAATGCCATCATCCAAAGATGTGTGGGGCTGCCACCCCAGAAGTGAACGGGCCAGTCTTATGTCTGGCTTGCGGCGCGTGGGATCATCGACAGGAAGCGGCTCAAACCGCACCGGAACATCCGCGCCTGTGAGACTCCGAACCCTCTCGGTTAACTCAAGAACTGTGATTTCAGAGGGTGCACCTAGGTTAACGGGACCGGAGACATCTCTGGGTGAACGGGCCAGGAGGTCCAGTGCTTCAACAAGATCGTCAATGTAGCAAAAACTCCGGGTTTGTTCACCAGTTCCATAGACGGTAAGAGGTTCTCCACGCAGCGCCTGCACAATAAAATTGCCAATTACACGCCCATCGTCAATAGCCATGTGGGGACCATAAGTATTGAATATCCGCGCCACTTTGACGTCTACGCCGTGCACGCGCCGATAATCAAAGCAGAGCGTTTCCGCCGCACGCTTTCCTTCGTCGTAGCACGCCCGTGGCCCGATCGATGAGACGTTGCCCCAGTAGCCCTCCGGCTGAGGGTGGACAAGCGGGTCCCCGTATACCTCGCTAGTGCTGGCATGGACCACCGTCGCATCGGCAGCACGAGCAAACTCAAGCACGTTTCTGGCGCCGACAACATTCGTCAGCAGCGTGTCGATTGGGTCGCGCTGATAATGGATTGGGCTTGCAGGGCAAGCCAAATTGAACACGATGTCGCACCCAATGTCCGGCAATCCCGACTTCACGTCCAGTTCAACTAACTCAAACCGATCATGACCCATTAACTCTTCAACATTTTCGGAGCTCCCGGTGGCAAAGTTATCGAAGCAGACGACACTATGCCCGCCCGCAATGAAATGGGCGCAAAGATTAGACCCGATGAAGCCAGCGCCGCCGACGATCACAATCCTCATCAGCGTATGTTCCCCGCATTCTTGGCTGGCGCCTTGCGAAGGTAGCTAAGCACCCTGGGTGCCGCGGTAAGGAACCAAACCGAATACATGTCCGGCTCCGTCCGCAAGGAATCTGCAAGATCATCGAACGACGCCCATGAGATTGCTGCGACCTCTTCCGGGTCAGGATCAAAGTCGTGCGTGATCGGTACAGTCGCAATATAAATATGGTCGTACTCATACTCAATCAACCACTCAACCTCCCCCCTGTACACGAAGCTGTCTACGAACTTAGGGAGGGCTGTGTAGTCATCGGCTGTCAGTCCCAGCTCTGTCTGTGCACGGCGAATGATCGCTTGTTCCACAGACTCACCTGGGCGTGGATGTGAGCAACAGGCGTTTGTCCACTTCCCACCCGAATGGTACTTCCCCAGCGCACGCTGATGGAGGAGCATGTGGTCGCCATCGACAATAAAAAGAGAGAAGGCCCGGTGCAACAGACCTTGTTCATGGGCTAACAGTTTGTCTGCTATTCCGATCGGCTCATCGAACGTATCAACAAGCGTGACTCTGTCCACGTCTCTCCCTTCACCCGCGTTTATCGATAGGTGATGATCCAACGTCCTGCCCCCATGTTCCAAGATGTATAGGCGCTGATGCCTACTGTGGCCGCCGCCTCAGTCTCTCTCAAATATGTCCCGCGTGCGGACCTTATCCGCAACTCCAGAAAGCTCATCCGAGAGTCGGTTGGCAAGTATCAGGTCCGACTTCTCCACAAAATCGTCGAAGTTACTAATAAACGTCAGCGACCTTTCCGTGCTCGGTTCTCCAGCCGGATCGAATACAACGACTTCGATTCCAGCTGCTTCCAGATGATCCATTACGTCGAGGACGGCGGCAAAGCGCGGATTGTTGGCGCCAGTCTTTGCGGCCAGCCCATATATTCCCACCACGCCGGGGTTTTCGGACAAGATTGCGTCCGAGATGTATTTCTTTCGAATATCGTTCGCCGATACAATCGCGTCGACCAGACTGTGCGGCACGCCGGAATACTCCGCCCGTAACTGTCTGGAGTCTTTCGGCAGGCAATAACCCCCGTATCCGAAGCTGGGGTTGTTGTAGTGGCTGCCGATTCGTGGATCAAGACCCACTCCCTCAATCAGTTGCTTGGAACGGAGCCCCTTGGTGGACGCAAACGTATCCAGCTCGTTGAAGAACGCGACACGCATCGCAAGGTACGCGTTCGAGAAAAGCTTGATCGCTTCTGCCTCACGCGCCGTACATTCAACTATCGGTGCCGACTGAACACTTGCCGCGCTCTGCATCATGCGTCCAAAAGCGGGGCCCCCCGCTTCCTCATTGGACACAACGATCCTGTCCGGGTAGCGGCTGTCGTGAAAGGCGCTGCCTTCCCGCAGGAATTCCGGCGAAACATGAATCGTAGTTGTTGGAAACTTCGTCCGAAGTCGGTCGGTGAACCCGATGGGGACGGTCGATTTAACGATGACCGTCCCCCTTATGCCGTTTTCAACGATCTGACCGACCACTTCCTCCACAGAACTGGTGTCAAGAGAGGTTCCGTTGGAATCGTAGTCCGTTGGCGTGGCGATGATGATGAAATCAAAGTCCTTCACCGAGGGATCAATGCTTGTCGAAACACCAAAGCGACGCGTAGTCAAGAGGGCCTCGCGAATGGATGCGTCAGAAACTGGGGTCTGCCCGCTGGCAAGATCACTCACCTTTTTTGGGTCGGTATCAACGCCCCAAACTTCGTGTTCCTTGGCAAGCATGAGGGCGTTGGCCAATCCTACGTATCCGAGGCCGACCACCAATATCTTCAATCGAACTCTCCCGTCCGCCCCCAGGGTGGAAGCTCTCCCAGCTTAGACGTTTGTCGCTCCCCGCCGTTGGCAACTGTGCGGTCTTCGCAACTCAATCATCTCACCATTATCCCGTTGCCTGATGCTCCCAGTCACACCGCCCTCGCCCCTACTTCGCGACCTGGCAGTATTCCAGCAACGCCGTGTAGGAAGCGGAGAAGGCGTCGTCCGCCTCCGCAAAGGTCGCCGAGCGGCTCATGTCCTGGTCTACGAACATGCCCTCCATTTAGATATTGTGGCGGGCAAAGGTGTCCCGCACGATGAAATGATGGGCGACAGCTTCGGGCTGGCCGCCCTCGTCGGTACTTACAAAACGCACTTAGTCAGGGTTTGAGCCATGGAAATGCCGCCGCAGCCACGGAAGAAAGGCGCGGTTATGGCCAAGGTCAAGAACGTGCTTTTCATGGTCGGGATGGTCCTGGTCGCAAGCATGGTCCTCCATAGCAGCGCGCAGTCCTTAGCACTGGTTTTGTTCGGTCACGACGCATCCGCGACGGTGCAGGTATATAAGGTGCAGCGGGACTACGACACGGAGAGTATCCGCGATTCCTACCGGGTCACGGAGCAGTACACGTTATGGGTGGATGGGGAGCAGTGCACGGGGGGACTTACCTTTAGCACGCCCTCCCCAGACGCGGAACTAAAGGCCGGTGAGATCCGCCAGGAGAGCGTGCGTTATTGGCCGAAGGACCCAAGTTTCAACGAGCCCGCGTCTAGGGCAAGCTTCCAGAGTCTGGGTGTTTTTGGGTCCATTCGCCTGGTTGCACTGCCCCTGATGATATTGGCGCTCGCGGGATTCGTGATCTACAAGAAAATGTCTAAGACCGCCGTCGCCCCGCCGAAGAATTCGGGACCCGGGTGGTTAGAGAAACTGATGGAGCCATTTGGCATTACCCGAGGTGGGTAACTTGGGCGTGCCCAGAGCCCAGGTAGTGTTGATCCTGGAGCAAGGGGGTCCGCTACATGTCGGCTTTATTTGATACCCATATGGGCCTCT
>CAYFOT010000081.1:0-4713 GCA_964344825.1 uncultured Actinomyces sp. | reverse complement strand
CATGTCAGCCACACACCGTAAGAGCTGCCACCGCGTCGCTTAGAACCCCGGTGGACCCAACCAAAGTGATGCTCTGGACAACGGAACTCGAGGGAGCGATCCACTTCGACACGGCCGGCGCCGGCAGACAACCGCCCGGCGATAGCGTGAGTTGCTGGCCCGGTATCCCCGCGCTGGTCGCGGCAGACAATGCATCAGCGAAACCGCTGCCGGTGGCAATCCACACTCCCTTGGTCACGCCCCCGCCATTCCTCGAAAGGTAATCATTGACCGCGACATTCGTTTCGTAGCGGTTACTGCCGCCAAGACGCGCGGTTGTCGAGCCCGGGACCGCTCCTTGCACGTTGCTGAGTGCGGTTGGCGTCACAACGCCGGTCCCACCCACAGCAAGAAGAGTCTTCCGGTTGGTCCCCTTCGTAAGTGTTCGCTTGGCCTTCTGTGGGACCACTCCAGTTGTCCCGTTGACCAAGAGGACTGGCACCTTCAAAGCACCCGCGGCGGCCGCGGCCGTCAATGCGTCGGGAAAATTCAGGCCCGTAGCCACAAACACCTTGGAATAGTTGCCGGCGCCAAAGAATCGCTCAAGAATAGCCGCTGAGGTTTCGTAGCGGTTGCTGCCGGAAACCCTCACGGGGGTCTTGCCCGTGGCGGCCGCAAGTGCGCGAGCCGTCGCCTCTGGAACGGCTCCGGTCCCCCCAATGACGTAGATAGCCGATGGTTTCTTGGCTTGAATGGCCAGAGACGTTTCTTGGTCGAGGCCGCTCGGGCGCACCAGGAACAGCGATCCGCCCGTTCGGGCTGCCGCTGGGCTGGCCGCCAATGCGTCCGCGTAGTCCGCACCAGTAACCACAAAAACGGGTTTGCCCGTTACAGCAGAAGCAGCGTTCACTGCACGGTTAGTTGCGTATCTGTCTGCGCCACCGAGACGAGTTACGGTCGTGGAAGGCGCACTGGCCTTAAGATATCCGGCTGCCGCCGACCGAACGGAGGGGATTTGAGAATAGAACGTGTCACCAGGACAGGTTGTGCTTCCAACGTCTCTGTGTCCGGAGATCACGGGCGTGGAATGCCACTTCCCGTCTCCGTGCTTGATGCTTGCGTACCCTGTCGCATCAGCGATGCCGTGGACCGAGAACTTCCAGGCGATCGTCTTGGCGAAAACGTCACGGACTGCAGCCGAGGGCGAGCCCCCTTGGTAGCCGCCCAAGTAAGTGATGCCGAACGTGTCCCAGTTGGCACCCGTTGCGTGCGCGCCCAGCACCCCCTTGGTCAGCCCTCCTGCGCGTCCTTCCCAGACGCCGCCGAACCTATCCACCACCAAGTTGTACCCGATGTCGCCCCAGCCAAGAGTGTATGCGTGGTAAGAGTTGATGTTCCGGATCTGCTGAGCGACTTGGTCCTGCGTGTAGGTATCAGTGCTTAGAGTGTGGTGGATTACGGCGCCCTTGACCGTCATGGGATCGGGGGATCCCGTAGCCGCCGGCGCACCCCATGCCTTGCGGGTGTTGATGTTCAGGCCGTTGAAACCCGTGGAATAAACCGTTCCTGTGCTGTCAAGCGCCGCGGGCATTACCGCGGCAGTTGCCAGACCGGCACCCAGAATCCCTGCCGCGGAAACTGGATCAACTTCTACCAGTCCATCGCGGTCGGTGACGAGGTCCGCGCCAAGAGCCTCATCTTCTGACGCAACAGGGTCGCTTTCCTGTTCGGCGGAAGGTTCGATTGTCTCCTCTGCCGAACCCACGCCCTCGTTTACACCATTGTTGGGAGCTGCCTGGGTGGGTTCCACCGTGTCCTCATCGTCAGACTCCGGCGCAACCCCGTCCTCGTCCAGAGAATTAACAAGCTCGCCCTGGTTATCCGCCTCTATTACTACGACGCTAAGGCCCGTTACCGCTGCGCCGTCGCCTGCAAACGCCACGACCTCTACTGCGTCCGCGTTAAACAGCGTGAACGGTTCCGTGCCTTTGCGTGTGTAGCTGCCTTCTTCTGGCGCTTCCACCGAAGCGGACTCCAGCTCCGCCCACTCCGACCATGTTGAGCCTTCTAGAAACCTGAGCCACACTGACTGCGGATCCGCCGCCTTGAGGTCCCAAGTCACCGCGACTAGGACGTTGTTGGAGTCGAGGTCGATTCTGGCTATGTCAGCCTCAATCGCACCATCGGCGGCGCGACCGACTCTGGAGTCCAAACGCACGGGAATTTCCGAAGTGACCGCGTTACGCTGCTGTTCATCCCCGGCTGCTTCCGGAACCTCACCTTGGGAAATGTACTCTGCACCCACCACGGCGTCAACCAGAGGGACGTCCGTAGCGGTTGGCTCAAGCGCAACCGCAGCGGTCGAATCGCTTGCAACCTCTGATTCAACTGCCTCAGCAACCTGAGTGGTCGCTTGAACCAGTGAGCCTGCGACCAATACGGCACAGGATAAGAGTGCCAAGTGACGAAGGCTGGACGATCGCTTCCAATTTGTCCGTTCCGGCACCAGCGCCATGCGGTTCACTCTCCAATAACAGCTCAGTATCAGTAGGTGTCGCCAGCGCAACAGCTGCCACATACGCACCAATTACCACAACCGTAACATCGAATTTTGTTGCGCGCCAAGACTGATGCACGGTCCACAAAATGCGGCCGCCATCACGGCATTTGCATCCGGGATCCTCTAACCATGGGAGCGGTACACGGCATCAAAGCAGCCCCAGCGCCGACAGAACCCTTTCCGAAAAGAATGGTGCAACTGTTCGGGAATATGAAACCGTGACATGATTCGCATCCAAGTAGACATAGACGTTCCCAACAACGGTGGGACACACGTCCTCGACACAGTAGGCATCAGTCATGTCGATGGCGTACGCGCCCTCAACCTGCGCCAGCGGCGACATGATGTCACCCTCTGCCATGTAGTCACCTTCTGGAAGCAGGCATCCACCCCAAGACCCTTCCACCACCGCATCTTGCGAGCACTCGTAGAGGTTGTCTTCGGAACGAGGGTTGTCCCTGAGCCCAATAACCTTGATTCCGCGCTCAGTTAGTGCTTCTGCGAGCTCCACGACACCGGGCACCAACTGCTCCATAGATGAGTCAGTAACTGTCCGCGTCGCAATCAGGAAGACGTAGTCGGGTGGGTCCAGGTCGATGTAGTCCAGTACTTTTTGGTTGTGTTCCGAACACTCCTCCTCATACGCGCTGGGATGCCCGAATGTGCAGGCTCCCTTGAGTATCGCCTCCGCGCTCCAGTCCATGCCCCTCAAAATAGGCTCCACCTGCGGCACCAGGAGTTGCTGGGCGTGGCTGTTGCCCACGATTAGCGCTCTGGCCTCTGCCGTCGAAGGGTTGCCGTACCTACTACATGACGTGTTTGGGCCAAACTCAAAGTTGGATAGGACCCAACTTGAGCATTTCTCATCGAAACGCGCCCATTCTTTCGGTGCAAACGCACCCGGGATGGGCGCGCGCGAGAAGGAGTCAGGCGCATCGGTTCCCAGCAGGACCCTGGCCCCCGGGAAAGCGTCGGACCCAGGACCGCTGATCGGCACTGCGCTTAGGATCTCACCCATGTCGACAGAGAGATCATCGGTACCAATATCAGCCTGCCCTTGCGCCAGTTCCGCTGCCGCAACTGCCTCCTTGTTCTGTATCCACCCGTACACGAAAGCGACTGGGCCCAAGCCGACCAGGAGAGAAACCACCACGACAACGTACTTATGCAAGGTGGATGCGTTCGCCCATGGCAGTTTCCTCAGAGGGTCATCAACGACAGTGGTGAGCACCCACGCCACCGCGATGGACACAGCTATTAGGACGACTCCCTCAATGAACCCGAGCTGTGGGCGCCCCACCTTGACCAGATAGAGGACGAAGATCGGCCAATGCACTAAGTACACGGCGTATGAGATGTTTCCGAGGGCGACCAGCGGCGCGGCTTCCAAGACCGTCGCCACGGGGTTTCTCCCAACTGCCGGAAGAAATAGAAGCAGCACACTCACGCACATCATGGGAACGATCGCCATCGGTCCCGGGTATGTGCCGATTGGGACTAGGCAGTACAGCACCAAGACAGCGAACGCGAGTGCTACTAGGGGCGGCGCGTATCGCCTAGGTAAACGCAGCCACGGCGCGATTGCCGCAATCATGGACCCAAAGGAGAATTCCCAAATCCTGGCCCTCGTATCGAAATACACAGAGCCGTCGGCAGGGGAAAACAGAAGGAGCCACACTAGGGAAAGAAGCGTCAAAACCCCGAAGGCCAAAGCCACGGTCCCGCGAATACTCACCTTCATTTGGCGGGCTACGAGGACGCACAAGGTCATGAGGAGCGGCCACAAAAGGAAGATCTGACCCTGCATGGACATGGACCACAGGTGTTGGAATGGGCTGGATAGCGCACTGTCGTTCGCATAGTAGTCAGCGGCAACTTCTACCAGCCGCCAGTTCTCCCAATACGTAATTGAGGCGAACGCTTGGATTGTCGTTTCTTTCCACCGATCAAGGGGAAGGATCAGAACCGAAGCCACCAGAGTTACCAGAACCGTTACAACGAGCGGCGGTAACAACCGCTTGAACGTATTCCCCCACCGTTCAACGAAGAACGGCATCTTTCCACCCTCTGACCTCCTGATAAATGAGGAAGTCATGAGGAACGCGGAGATCATGATGAATGAGTCAACGCCAATCGGCGACCCGATGGTCCATGCATGAAACAGAAGGACCTGA
>CAYFOT010000080.1:0-4921 GCA_964344825.1 uncultured Actinomyces sp. | reverse complement strand
ATCCCCAACTCTTCCGCGCTACGCAAGAATTCCGTCAGGCGATTCGCTGCGGCGACGACCGCGGGGCCATGCAGGCGTCCGGGCTGGCGCCCCATACGCTCAATGGGACCAGAGACCGACAGCGCTGCGATCACGCGCCCATCCAAGCCACGCACTGGCGCAGACACGGACGCGACACCTGGCTCGCGCTCACCAACGGACTGCGCCCAGCCGCGCCTGCGGACCTGTGAGAGTGTGGTGGCTGTGAACGAGGCGCCGATGAGACCGCGATGCAACCGCTCCGGTTCCTCCCACGCCAGTAGCACCTGCGCGCCGGAGCCCGCCTTCAACGAAAGCGTTGCGCCCACGGGGATAGAGTCGCGCAGTCCCGTCGCCGGTTCCGCCGAGGCCACACACACGCGGTGGTCCCCCTGCCATCGGAACAGTTGCGCGGACTCCTTCGTGTGGTCGCGAAGTGCCACAAGGATGGGGAGCGAGGACGATGTGAGCCGGTCCTCACCCGCCGCCGACGCCAACTCTTGCAGCCGAGGTCCCAGGACAAAACGGCCCTGCATGTCGCGAGTTACCAAGCGGTGGTGCTCCAAAGCAACCGCAAGGCGATGAGCGGTCGGCCGGGCCAAACCCGTTGCCGCCACCAATTGGGCCAACGTGGCTGGGCCCGATTCAAGGGCACCAAGAACCATCGCGGCCTTGTCAAGTACACCAACTCCGCTGGATTCGCTTGTCTCGTCCATAATCAGATGATGTCATCCCAAGTTGTGAGATGCCAAATCGACACAGTGTGGACGGGTCGCAAACTGCAAGAGAAACCGGCTTGGTGATGGTGCGGGCACTGGGTGTCCGCTCGTTGCGATGCCACGGCGCAAATCGATTTTACGCAGGGATATTTATTTGTGTGCCTGGGGCTTTTGTCTCGGGCTTTTGGCTCAGGGAGAGTGCTATGGGCAAAACAATGGCCCAGAAGGTGCGCGAACAGCACACGGTGAAGAAAGGTGAGGACGGAGCGCCAGACCTTCTCTACATCGACCTTCATTTTGTGCACGAGGTCACAAGCCCCCAAGCGTTTGAGGGGCTGCGACTGGCGGGTAGGCCCGTGCGCAGGCGTGACCTCACGATCGCAACGGAGGACCATAACACTCCCACGAAGGACATCTTCCTTCCCATTGCGGACCTGACTTCAAGGTTGCAGATCGACACGCTTCGCAAGAACGCCGAAGAGTTCGGTATTCGCCTGCACTCCCTAGGCGATGTGGAACAGGGCATCGTGCACGTTGTCGGCCCTCAACTGGGCCTGACCCAGCCCGGCGCAACGATCGTGTGCGGAGACTCCCACACCTCCACGCACGGCGCGTTTGGGGCGTTGGCGTTCGGTATCGGCACCTCAGAGGTCGAACACGTTCTGGCAACCCAAACCCTGCCGGTCATGCCGTTCAAGACCATGGCGATCACCGTGAATGGTTCCCTAAAGCCGGGTGTGACGTCCAAGGACATCATCTTGGCGATCATCGCCAAGATCGGCACGGGTGGCGGCCAGGGCTACGTCATTGAGTACCGCGGCCAAGCCATCGAAGAGCTGTCCATGGAAGCTCGCATGACGATCTGCAACATGTCGATCGAGGCCGGGGCGCGCGCCGGCATGATCGCCCCCGACCAGACCACGTTCGACTTCATTAAGGGCCGCCCTCACGCGCCAACGGGCGCGGAGTGGGACGAGGCCGTTGAGAACTGGAAAGCGTTGGCCTCCGACGAGGACGCTGTGTTTGACGCCGAAGTCGTCTTGGACGCGGCCGACATCGAACCATTCGTCACTTGGGGCACCAACCCCGGCCAGGGTGTCCCGCTGTCAAGCGAAGTTCCGGACCCAGACTCTTTCGCGGACCCCATTGACAGGGCCGCAGCCCAGCGCGCCCTCGCCTACATGGACCTGGCTCCCGGAACCAAGATGCGCGACATTCCCGTTGACGTGGTGTTCCTTGGATCGTGTACGAACGCGCGCATTGAGGACCTGCGCATGGCGGCCAACGTCCTGAAGGGCCGCAAGAAGGCTGACAACATCGACATGCTGGTCGTGCCCGGTTCCGCCAAGGTGAAACTGCAGGCAGAAGCGGAGGGTTTGGACCAGATCTTCCTTGACTTCGGGGCGGAATGGCGCGCCGCCGGGTGTTCCATGTGCCTGGGCATGAATCCTGACCAGTTGCAGCCGGGCCAGCGCAGCGCATCGACCTCGAACCGTAACTATGAGGGGCGACAGGGACGGGACGCGCGAACGCACCTCGTGTCTCCGCTGGTGGCGGCGGCAACGGCCGTGCGCGGCACACTTTCCAGCCCAGCGGATTTGGAGGGCGGGCCAACGGTGGCTGACCTCGGCGGAATTTATGGTGGCGCGGCGCCCTCGAAAGCAACGCCCTCGAACGAAGAGAAGTAGGGGAGAAGGACAATGGAAAAGTTTGATTCCCACACCGGGGTTGGCGTGCCGATGCGGCGCTCAAATGTCGATACCGACCAGATCATCCCCGCCGTATACCTGAAGCGCATCACGCGCACGGGATTCGAGGACGCGCTGTTCGCCGCCTGGCGCAAAGACCCCGCATTTGTGCTGAACGACCCCGCATACGCGAAGGGCTCAGTGCTGGTCGCGGGCCCCGACTTCGGCACCGGCTCCTCACGTGAGCACGCGGTGTGGGCGCTGAAGGACTATGGGTTCCGCGTCGTCCTCGCCCCGAAGTTTGGGGACATTTTCAGGTCGAACTCGGGTAAGCAGGGCCTCGTGACGGGCGTCGTATCGCAGGAGGACTGCGAGTCGCTGTGGAAGTACCTAGAGAATGAGCCCGGAGCGGAACTCACCGTGTCCCTGGAGGACATGACCGTCACGGCTGGCGGGGCAACCTACCCGTTCCAAGTCGATGACTACACCCGCTGGCGGCTCATGGAAGGCTTGGACGACATCGGGCTCACGCTCATGTCGGAGGGCGAAATCACTGCGTTTGAGGCAGTGCGCCCCTCCTGGAAACCCAAAACGCTAGACCTCTGACCAGGTTCACACCGGGGAGGGCTGGGGGACTAGTAAGCTCGGGGCCAGTACCATCCCCCCAACCTCCGGGAGAAGCATTGAATCAGTTGGATCAGGCGCTGGGCGCGCCTGCACCGGCAAAGAATGTCCTGCGCGTCGAAGGGGGCAGCCCCCTCTACGGAACCATTTCGGTTCGCGGGGCGAAGAACTTTGTCCCCAAAGCAATGGTGGCGTCTCTTCTTGGCCACTCTCCCTCCCAGCTGCGAAACGTACCGCTGATCCGGGATGTGGACGTCGTGAAGGACATGCTTCAAGCGCATGGGGTGAGCGTTGTTTTTGATGAAGAAGAAGGCGTCATCAACCTTGATCCCGCCAACATCGACTCTGCCAGTGCAACGGAGATCGACGCGCTTTCAGGGTCCTCGCGAATCCCGATTCTCTTCTGCGGGCCGCTGCTACACCGGCTGGGAGAGGCATTCATCCCGGAGCTCGGCGGATGCGTCATCGGGGACCGCCCCATCGACTTCCACTTAGAAACGCTTCGCCAGTTCGGCGCGGAGGTCGTGAAGGAAGCCGACGGCATCCGACTTCGCGCGCCAAAGGGTGGGTTGCAGGGCACACAGATCGTCCTTCCGTACCCCTCGGTCGGAGCCACGGAGCAGACTCTGCTTACAGCCGTCCAAGCACAGGGGATCACCACCCTCACCGGCGCGGCCATTGAACCCGAAATCATGGACCTGATCAACGTTCTTCAGAAGATGGGCGCGATCATCTCCGTCGACACGGACCGCACCATTCGGATTGAGGGCGTGGAGAGGCTGGAAGGCTACTCCCACACCGCGCTGCCCGACCGGATTGAGGCCGCATCGTGGGGTGCCGCTGCGCTTGCCACCGGCGGAGACGTTTTCGTGAAGGGCGCGCACCAACCGGACATGATCACGTTCCTAAACACATTCCGCAAGGTCGGCGGCGGTTTCGACGTGGAAGAGGACGGCATACGGTTCTACCACCCCGGTGGGCCGCTGAAATCGATCGTCCTCGAAACGAACGTTCACCCGGGCTTCATGACGGACTGGCAACAGCCCCTAGTCGTGGCGTTGACGCAGGCGTCGGGGCTGTCCCTGGTGCATGAGACGGTATATGAGAACCGGTTCGGGTTCGTCTCCGCGCTGCGCAAGATGGGCGCCAGCATCCAGGTGTACAAGGAGTGCGTGGGCTCAGCCCCCTGCCGCTTCGGTGCGAAGAACTTCTACCACTCCGCCGTCATCTCTGGGCCAACCCCGCTTCACGGTGCGGACATCACGGTTCCGGACCTTCGCGGCGGTTTCTCCCACCTGATCGCAGCGCTTGCGGCAGAAGGCGTGAGCCACGTTTCGGGTATCGACGTCATCTCCCGCGGCTATGAGCACTTTATGGCGAAGCTTCTGAAGCTCCACGCAAAGGTTGAATACGTGTGAGTCGTGCGCGGGCCATGACCCTGCTGGTGTCGTCGGTTTCGGCACGAGGGCGGGCGTTAAGACTCGGGCGCGATGTCGTGTCCACTCTGCGTCGCGGCGGATGGGATGTGGAGGTCAGAGTTACCTCCACCATTCACGACATAGCTGAGGAAACCCGAGGCGACGGGGCCCACTACGTGGGGGCGCTTGGTGGGGACGGCTATTTGGCGTCCGCTGCCTCGGGGCGTGCGGAGCACCCGGGCGTCCTCGTCCCTTTCCCAGGCGGCCGTGGCAACGACCTGTGCCGGTACCTAGATATCGGGGTGGACCCGGTGGCTTGGGCGCAGAGGCTTGCGGCGGCCGACATGGATCAGGTGGAGGCGTGGACGGGGCCAATGGATGCGATCGCGGTGTCCAGTTCCGCGGGCGTGAAAATGGCGTTGGGCATCGTGTCCTTGGGGATAGATGCGACCGC
>CAYFOT010000079.1:0-5030 GCA_964344825.1 uncultured Actinomyces sp. | reverse complement strand
TTATCAAACAGGGCGTCAACGGATTCCTGCAGCATCCGCTTCTCGTTATTCACAATGATTTCTGGTGCACCCAAGTCCAACAGGCGCAGCAGGCGGTTGTTGCGGTTGATCACGCGGCGGTACAGGTCGTTCAAGTCAGAGGTCGCAAAGCGGCCACCATCCAACTGCACCATGGGCCGAATGTCCGGCGGAATAACTGGGACAGTGTCCAGCACCATGGACGCCGGGTCATTACCGGTCGTCAGGAACGCGTTGACCACCTTCAGGCGTTTCAGGGCCCGGGTCTTGCGCTGGGTGGAGCCGCTGCGAATGTCCTCCCGCAGCTTCTCCGCCTCCGCCTCCAGGTCAAAGTCCTGCAGGCGCTTCTGAATGGCGGCAGCGCCCATGGCACCCTTGAAGTAGGTCCCGTAGTTAGTGACCAGCGGATTGTAGATCCGCATGTCATCAACCAGTTCCCCGACCTTCAGGTCACGGAAGCGTTCCCACACGACCTCCGTGCGCTCAATCTGATCGTCGTAACGTTTCCTGGTCTGAGCCATTTCACGTTCGTACGCGCGGCGCTCCTTGTTGCGGGTGTCAGCGCGGGCCTTCTCCTCTTCCATCACGGCAAGACGGGACTCCATCTCTTCCGCAATCTCATTGATCTCCGCATCGCGGCGGGACTCCAAGCGCGCCTTTTTCACCTCAACTTCCTCACGCAACATGTCGGTGTCTTCGCGTCGGCCCTCTTCGTCGACCTCAATAATCATGTGGGTCGCAAAGTAGTTGACCTTCTCCAGGTCCTTCGGCGCTAAATCCAACAGGTAACCCAAACGCGACGGAACACCTTTCAGGTACCAAATGTGGGTCACCGGTGCAGCCAGGGTGATGTGGCCCATGCGTTCACGACGCACTTTGGACCTTGTCACCTCAACCCCACACCGCTCACACGTAACACCCTTGTAGCGGACCCGCTTGTACTTACCGCAAGCGCACTCCCAGTCCCGCGTGGGGCCAAAAATCTGCTCGCAGAACAAGCCGTCACGTTCCGGTTTCAACGTGCGGTAGTTGATAGTCTCTGGCTTCTTCACCTCGCCGAACGACCATTTCGCAATATCCTCGTTGGTCGCCAGCGAAATCTTCAAACTGTCAAATGCTTTAGCGTCAATCAAGACTGATTCCTTAATAATCCGTGAGTCGGGCGGCCAGAGGTTTACAGGGCGTCAATTGCGGAAGCCCCCGAAAGGGGACGGGCGTCAAGCATCAAGCCAAGCTCGTCTTGAGCGCGCATGTCTTCTTCAGGTTCTTCCAAATCCAAGACGTTGCCTTCAGCGTCCAAAGCTTCAACAGCCAAGCACAGGGCACGCATTTCTTGGATCAAGACGCGGAACGATTCGGGAACGCCAGGTTCCGGAATGTCCTCCCCCTTAACAATTGCTTCGTACACCTTCACGCGGCCAGCAGTGTCGTCAGACTTGATGGTCAGCAGTTCCTGCAGGGCGTAAGCGGCGCCGTAAGCTTCCAGGGCCCACACTTCCATCTCACCGAAACGTTGCCCACCGAACTGGGCTTTACCACCCAGCGGCTGCTGCGTGATCATGCTGTACGGACCCGTGGAGCGGGCGTGGATCTTGTCATCCACCAAGTGGTGCAGCTTCAGCATGTACTTGTAGCCAACGGCGATTGGGTGCGGGAACGGTTCGCCGGAACGCCCGTCGTACAGTTTCGCCTTCCCCAAATCGTCCACCAGTCGTTCGCCGTCCCGGTTCGGGTTGGTGACAGACAGCAGGCCCAGCAGTTCGGGTGCTTCCAAACCGTCGAACGAGGGCGTAGACACCAGCGTGTCCGGCCCCGCCTGCAGCGCATCGACCCGCAGGTTCTTCGTCCACTCCGCACCCTCACGGTGTGCTTCGCGGGCATCCCAACCCTGCTTCGCGATCCAACCCAAGTGGAATTCCAACACTTGGCCGACGTTCATACGGCCGGGAACACCCATCGGGTTCAAGATGATGTCAACAGGGGTGCCGTCCTCCAGGAACGGCATGTCCTCAACCGGCAGGATCTTAGAGACCACACCCTTGTTCCCGTGACGGCCCGCCAGCTTGTCACCAATGGTGATCTTGCGGCGCTGCGCCACGTAAACGCGAACGGAGTGTTTCACGCCGGAACCTAGGTCCCCGTCCTCTTCCGTGATCTCGCGAACATCAATGACGATGCCGCCCTCACCGTGAGGGACACGCATGGACGTATCCCGGACCTCACGCGCCTTCTCACCGAAAATGGCGCGCAGCAGACGCTCTTCCGAGGTCAGCTCAGTTTCACCCTTCGGGGTGACCTTACCGACCAGGATGTCGCCCGCACTGACCTCAGCCCCAATGCGGATGATGCCACGCTCATCCAACTGGGCCATGGCCTCTTCCGGCATGTTCGGGATGTCGCCCGTGATTTCCTCAACACCAAGCTTGGTTTCGCGGGCGTCGACCTCGTACTCCTCAATATGAATCGAGGTGAGGGTGTCGTCCTCCACCAGGCGGCGCGACAGGATAATCGCATCCTCATAGTTCAGGCCCTCCCACGACATGTAGGCAACCAGCAGGTTCTTACCAAGTGCCAGTTCGCCGCCATCCGTTGAGGGACCATCAGCCAGCACGTCACCGCGTTCGACAATGTCGCCCTCGTTCACCAGCACGCGCTGGTTAATCGAGTTACCCGCGTTTGACCGCTTGAACTTCGACAGGGAATAGGACTCGCGCCCGCCCTCGTCATCCGCCACGGTAATCATGTCGGCACTGACCTCAGTGACAACGCCACCCTTGCGGGCCACAGCCAGCTCACGCGCGTCGTGGGCGGTGCGGCGCTCCATGCCCGTCCCAACCAGCGGGGCTTCCGTGGTCAGCAGGGGCACGGCCTGACGCTGCATGTTCGCACCCATCAGCGCGCGGTTCGCGTCGTCATGTTCCAAGAAAGGAATTAGCGAGGTCGCCACGGACACCATCTGGCGGGCCGACACGTCCATATAAGTGACGCGGTCCTTCTCCACCAGCATGGGGTCCTCGCCGGCAACACGGCACAGGATCCAGTCTTCAGTGAACTTATTGTCGTGACCAACGGGGGCGGAGGCCTGGGCAATGAACTGCCCATACTCATCGTCCGCAGTCAGGTAGTGAATATCATTCGTCACTTCCCCATCACGCACCACGCGGTAAGGCGTTTCAATGAACCCAAACGGGTTGATGCGCGCAAACGTGGCCAGTGAGCCAATCAGCCCAATGTTCGGGCCTTCCGGGGACTCAATGGGACACATGCGCCCGTAGTGGGAGGGGTGAACGTCACGGACCTCCATGCCCGCGCGATCACGCGACAGGCCACCGGGGCCAAGGGCTGAGAGGCGGCGCTTGTGCGTCAAACCCGACAACGGGTTGTTCTGGTCCATGAACTGGGAGAGCTGCGAGGTGCCGAAGAACTCTTTGATGGCCGCCGTCAGCGGGCGGTTGTTAATAATCGAGTTCGGCGTGATCGACCGCGGGTCCTTCGTCGCCATGCGTTCACGGACCGTGCGCTCCATGCGCGCCAGGCCGGTGCGCAGTTGCCCCTGAATCAGTTCGCCCACCGCGCGGACGCGGCGGTTACCGAAGTGGTCAATGTCGTCCGTCTCAACGCGGATTTCAACGGGTTCACCGTAGCGGACGCCGGGCAGAGTCTTGCGACCCTCCTGCAACGCCAGCATGTATTTGATGGTGGCGACAACGTCAGTTTCCTGCAGCGTGTCCGCATCCGTCGGGGTGTCCAGGCCGAGCTTCTTGTTGATCTTGTAGCGACCAACGTTCGCCAAGTCGTAGCGTTTGGGGGAGAAATAGAAGTTCTCCAGCAGGCGCTCACCCGCCTCCGGGCTGGCTGGCTCACCGGGACGCACCTTGCGGTAAATTTCCGTCAGCGCTTCCTCACGGGTTTCCGCCGCGTCCTTCGCCAAGGTTTCCAGAAGCAGCGGGAAGTCCTCAAATTCAAGGGCGATTTCCGAGGTCGTCAGGCCAATCGCCTTCAAGAACAGGGTGACAGGCAGCTTCCGCTTCCGGTCAATCCGCACTGCGACAGCGTCGCGGCGGTCAATCTCAAACTCCAGCCATGCGCCGCGGGCCGGGATGATGCGGGCGGAGAACACGTCACGGTCCGAAGCCGCATCCGTCTGCTTGTCAAAGTAAACACCGGGCGAACGCACCAACTGTGAAACAACAACACGCTCCGTGCCGTTAATGATGAACGTGCCTTCTGGTGTCATCAGGGGGAAGTCCCCCAGGAACACGGTCTGGCTCTTAATCTCACCGGTCTCGTGGTACATAAAATGCGCGCGGACGTGCATTTTCGCGGAGTAAGTCAGGTCGCGCTCACGGCATTCCTCCACGCTGCGCGTGGGGTCCTCAAGCGTTGCCTCCTGGAACTCCAAAGACATTTCGCCCTTGGCGTCTTCAATCGGAGAGATCTCCGCGAAAACCTCTTCCAACCCCGAAACGTCAGGAATGTCGGCGCGGCCCTCCTTCTTCGCGGCCTCCACCCGCTCCCTCCACCGGTCGTTACCCAAAAGCCAATCAAAGCTCTGGGTCTGAACGGCAAGCAGGTTTGGTGGTTGCAAAGGCTCATGCAGCTTTGCGAAACTGACTCTGTGTTTGGGCTCGTATGCGGTACTGGCAGCCAAAAGGGATCCTTCCCAACAGGTACATGTGTTACGCGCAATACGCCACGGGCCCCTCGCTGGTCACTGTCCCCAAAACCACGCTTGCGCTCCCCTTAGCGTGCAGGTTCAGGCCACGTCGGACACTCGGGCGCAACTAATAACATTACGGTTTCAAGTGTGGTAAAGCAACAGCTCATGCGGTGACATGCCTCATCCATCCTTCTGACGGAAGGACGCCCGTCCTCGAACATCACCCAGAAAAGCGACGGGAAATACCGGCACCACTCCGGTGGGAGGGAAGTCGCTTCTTGACGGCATATGCCAACGAGCGGATATGGTGGGGAAGCCGGCCAATGAAGGCCCGGCAGCACTCTGCAGACGG
>CAYFOT010000078.1:0-5080 GCA_964344825.1 uncultured Actinomyces sp. | reverse complement strand
GGAAAACACTATCGCTTCGCCAGTACTTCGCCTATGGCGGCGGAGACATGGCGAACAACCTGGCTTTTTCCCTAGCCGTCACCTTCCTACCCCTATATCTAACTGACGTCGCCCTCATCACGCCGGGCACGGTGGCCCTCATCTTCCTGTTGATGCGTTTTATCGACGCCTTCACAGACGTGTTGATGGGAACGATCATTGACCGCACCGACAGTCGGTGGGGCAAGTTCCGCCCGTGGATTCTTTTCGGATCGGTCCCGCTTGTTGTTCTTGCCATCGCCAACTTCGCGATGCCGGACGCTTTGCACGGAACGAAGGGTGCGGTCATTTACGCCGCAGTTGCCTACTTCCTTATGGGTTCGGTTGCGTACACCGCGGTGAACATCCCTTACGGGTCGCTTGCCGCTGCGATGACGGACAACTCCCAAGAGCGCTCCAAGCTCGCCCTGTTCCGCTCCCTTGGCGCCGCCCTTATGCAGGTCATCTTGGCTGTGGCGATTTCACCGTCGCTACGTAAGTTCGCCGGTGACCCCAACGCGTTACAGTCCGCGCTTCTAAAGACCCTCATCCCTCTCGGGGTTGTTGCCATCGCGCTCTACGTGTTCCTGTTCCTCACTTCTCGAGAGAATGTCGAACGAACTGTAGACCGAGTGAGTATCAAAGACAGCCTCAAGGTGATCGCGAGTAACCGCGCTCTACAAATGTTGTCGCTCATCTCGTTTATCTTCTTGACTGGCATGTTCAGCCAGACCGGATTGATGACTTACTACACGCGTGACATTCTTGGGAACGCGGGCCTGCTCGCGGTGTTCATCCCGATTTCTGCGGGCATGATCATCATCTTGGGCTGGTTCATTCCGCCACTCGTCAAACGGTTCGGAAAAGTACCCCTCTTCACCGGTTCAGCCATCCTCGGAGCGATTGGATCACTGATCTACTTCTTGGTCCCGTCGTCAGCGATTTGGCTTGCGATCATTGGTGCGGTCTTCCTCGGCGTTGGTAATGGATTTGCCAACACGTTGATGTGGAACATGGAGGCTGACACCGTTGAGTACGGTGAGTGGAAGACAGGCCTGCGCTCAGAAGGCACCACCTACGCCATCTTCTCCTTCGTCAGAAAGATGTCCCAGGCCCTTGGTGGCGCGCTCGGCCTGTGGGTGATGGGATGGTTCGGCTACCAAGGAGCACTCGAAGTTCAAGAAGCATCTGCCCTTACCGGCATCCGGATCGCTATTGGTCTGGTTCCCGCGATCCTCATGCTGGTAGCCGCGGGACTCATGGTGTTCTATCCGATGAAGGACAAGCAGCACCAAGAAATCCTTAAGGAACTCGCCGCTCGAGGCGAACCCGTAGAGGGCTAAACAGCTATTAGCAGTGGCGCAGTAGCCACTGGCAAAGTTAGTGGAAGTAATGAAAGGAAAATCAATGTTACGACCCGAAAATACCCCGACCCGCGAGAAGGTTTCGCTTGATGGACTTTGGGACTTCAAGCTGGACTGGGATCGCGTTGGGCGCGACGAGAAGTGGCAAGAAGTAGGCATTCCTGATCCAGAAGTGATGGCGGTTCCCGCCTCATTCAATGACTTGGTAACGGACGGTGCGGAACGAGAGTTCCACGGCGACATTTGGTACCAGCGTAAATTCCGCGTCCCGAAAGGCTGGGGTGGGAGCCGCATCAGTGTCTACTTCTCCTCCGCGACACATTCGGCGCAGGTGTGGGTCAATGGCACCGAGATTGGCTCACACGAGGGCGGCTATCTGCCTTTCGACCTTGATGTCACCGGCCTTGTAGAGCCAGGCGAAGAGTTCGTACTCACCGCCTGTGTCAACAATGAGCTCACCTTCGAGACCATCCCCCCGGGTGTCAACGAGAATGGCAAGCAACGTTACTTCCATGACTTTTTCAACTACTCGGGCATCGCACGGACGGTGAATCTCGTGTCAGTTCCGAAGCGCCACCTCGACGACATCACCGTCGTTACCGAGATCGACGGCACGACCGGCGTCGTCAACGCGACCTTCGAGGTGGCGGACGACGGTGCCCCCGAAGCGTCCAACGTGACGATTAAGGCAACGTTGGTGGACGCGGATGGAAACGAGGTTGTCTCCGGGGTGGCCGAGGACGGCGCCGTCAAACTAGTGGTCGAAGATGCCAACCTCTGGAAACCAGGAGAGGGATACCTCTACAACATGGTTGTGGAAGTCCTTGCGGACGACGACCTTGTAGACGTGTACAACCAGGCGGTGGGAATCCGCACCGTTGAAGTTCGCGGCTCGGAGTTCCTCATCAACGGGGAACCGTTCTACTTCACCGGATTCGGCATGCACGAAGACCACCCGATCGTCGGAAAGCAGCACAACGACGCCATGATGCTGAGGGACTTTAACAACCTCAAGTGGATCGGCGCGAATTCGATGCGGACCAGCCACTACCCCTACTCCGAAGAGTTCATGGACTTCGCCGACCGTACCGGACTTGTCGTCATTGATGAGACGCCGGCGGTCGGACTGAACATGGGTCTCGCCGGGGGAGTCTTCGGGGCGCAGGGCTACATCACCTACACGCCAGAGACGGTCAACGACACGACGCAACAAGCGCACATCCGGGAAATCCGTGACCTGATCGCGCGGGACAAGAACCGTCCCAGTGTCGTCCTCTGGTCGATTGCGAACGAGCCCGAGTCGGAGACTGAAGGCGCGGAAGAGTACTTCCGTCCGCTCTTCGATATCGCGCGCGAAGCGGATCCAACGCGTCCAGTTGGCTTCGTGAACGTGATGCTTGCTCCTTATGGAGAATGCCGGGTCTCCCAATTTGCTGACGTCATCATGTTGAACCGGTACTACGGCTGGTATGTCTTCACCGGGGAGCTTGAGGCTGGCGAAAAGGCCTGGCGTGAAGAACTCGAAGGCTGGGCGACTGAAGGCAAGCCGATCATCATCACGGAGTACGGCGCTGACACCATGGCAGGACTGCACCAGATTGCCCCTCAACCGTGGAGTGAAGAGTACCAAGTGGAGTACATGGACATGAACTCCCGCGTCTTCGACTCAATAGATGCGGTAGTTGGTGAACACATGTGGAACTTCGCGGACTTCATGACCACTTCCGGAATCATGCGCGTGGGAGGAAACAAGAAGGGCGCGTTCACCCGTGAGCGTGAGCCGAAGGCTGTAGCGCACTGGCTGCGTAACCGTTGGAGCGACATGTAATCGCCCCATAGAGCTCGAAAGGCGACCTGGCTGCACGGTGCGGGCCAGGTCGCTTTTTGCTGTGCTGAAGGAACCGCGGTAGATCCAAAGAAAACCCGGCAGGTGAGGGAACCTGCCGGGTTTGTTCGCGCTAGGAGACGTGCGCGCTCCTAGAGTTTGAACACCTTCGTTGGCTGACTGACGACAATGTCGTGGGCCGTTTCAAGGGCCTCATCCATCGTCAGAAGCTCTTGGGACACGAGGTGAGCGAGGTAACCAGCGTCAAGTCGGCGAGCCATGTCATGACGCGTAGGGATGGAGAGGAATGCGCGAGTGTCATCAATGAACCCAGACGTGCGGTAGAAGCCGGCAATGTCGGTTACGGACGCGCGATAGCGACGAATCGCTTCGGGAGAGTCAATAAACCACCAGGGCGCCCCCACGTAGAGCGCCCGATAGTAACCGGCGAGCGGTGCGAGCTCCCTGGAGAAAGTCGTCTCATCCAAAGTAAAGACCACCAAGTTGAAGTTTGGGTGGTTACCGTACCTGGCCAGCAGTGGCTGTAGGGCCTTGGTGAACTCAACATTCACGGGGATGTCGGACCCGACGTCCGCACCATACTCATCCATGCTCACGGGATCATGACTGCGCACGACAGCAGGGTGAATTGTCATCACCAGGCCATCTTCGGTGGCCATCTTTGCCGTTTCCATGATGAGGTTTCGGCGGAAGCGGTCGGCCTCGTCCTTCGATACCACGCCATCGAGCGCGGAAGCGTAGATTGCCTCGGCTTCCTCGTCGGTAAGCTTTGCAGCCGCAGCGTCAAAGTGCGAGTGGTCTGAGGACACCGCGCCATGTTCTTTGAAGTACTGTCGTCGATTTCGCAGCGCTTCAAGGAAACCCGCGTACGTTCCCGTGTCTACGCCGGCTGCTTCCCCAAGGGCGGCCGCCAATTCTGGCCAATCTGCGCGTGCTAGCTCGTAGTAGCGATCCGGGCGGAAGGTGGGGATGACGCGCGCCGTGAAAGTGGGATCCTCCGCGAGCATTTGGTGATACCGCAAGTCGTCAACGGGGTCATCTGTGGTGGCGAGAACTGAGATCCCGAAACGCTCCATTAGTGCCCGAGGACGGAACTCTTCAGCTTTTAGGGCGTCGTTGATTTTGTCGTAGATGGCGTCCGCGGTCTGCGCGGAGGGTGCAACATCGATGCCGAACACGTCAGCGAAGGTTGTGTCGAACCAATACTTCACTACCGTGCCACGGAACAGATAGTAATTTTCGCAGAGCAGTCGCCACGCGTGACGGGCTTGTTCTTCAGTGAGCTCGAGGGGACCATCGGGTCCTCGGCCGAGTTCACTTAGATCAATGCCGTTAGCGTGCAAAAGGCGCAGGACATAATGGTCGGGAACCAGGAGCAGCGATGTGGGATCGGAAAACGGTTCATTGAGGGCCAACCACTCCGCGGGCACATGACTGTGCGGGGAAATGATCGGAAGATCCTTGGTGGAATCGTAGATGGCTCGCGTGGTTTCACGGAGCGCGGGATCGGCAGGGAACAGCCGATCAGGGTGCACGTGCAAAGACGTCGGTGTTTCTGCATTCATATCCCCAAGCATGAGTGGACCCGTGCGGGCCCGCAACAAGTTGCCCGGTGTTTCCAAACTCGACCTCAATTACGGGAAGTCCATTGCTGTGGGCTGGGTCGCAGTTAGTATCAGAGTATGACTTGGTTCAAAGAAGAAGGCCGTTTCCTAATCCGCGAGCAAATTGAGTCGCTTGCAGATCAGATGCTTACTGTTGCTAAAGACCGTCTCGGTATCGACCAGTACCAGCGTGTCCTCCTACTCCCGCCCGACTTGACGCGCGCTCATTCCGGCGCCGGGTGGATTAC
>CAYFOT010000077.1:0-5083 GCA_964344825.1 uncultured Actinomyces sp. | reverse complement strand
GGAAAACACTATCGCTTCGCCAGTACTTCGCCTATGGCGGCGGAGACATGGCGAATAACCTGGCCTTTTCTCTGGCCGTAACCTTCCTGCCTCTATACCTCACAGACGTTGCCCTCATCACCCCGGCCACCGTCGCCCTCATCTTCCTCCTGATGCGGTTCATTGACGCGTTCACAGACATGCTAATGGGCATGATCATTGACCGTACCAACAGCCGCTGGGGCAAATTCCGCCCCTGGATCCTCTTCGGATCAGTACCTCTAGTTGTGCTAGCCATCGCCAACTTCGCTATGCCTGATTCCCTACACGGAACCACCGGTGCTGTTCTCTACGCTGCCATCGCTTACTTCCTCATGGGATCTGTCGCTTACACTGCGGTCAATATTCCCTACGGCTCACTTGCTGCAGCAATGACCGACAACGCACAAGAACGTTCCAAGCTCGCCCTGTTCCGCTCACTGGGCGCCGCCGCGATGCAAGTAATCCTTGCAGTGGCTATTTCACCCTCATTGAATCGGTACGCGGGCGACCCAAGCGCTCTACAATCAGCGCTTCTCAAGACCCTAATACCCCTTGGGATTGTCGCTATCGCCCTCTACGTTTTCCTGTTCCTAGCAGCCCGCGAAAATGTCGAACGTGCCGTGGATCGCGTCAGTATCAAAGAGAGCCTCCAGGTCATCAAGAGTAACCGCGCACTGCAAATTCTCTCCCTAATCTCCTTCATCTTCCTCACCGGCTGGTTCAGCCAGACCGGTCTGATGACCTACTACACGCGTGACGTCCTGGGTAACGCAGGCCTGCTCGCAGTGTTCGTTCCAATATCTGCTGGCATGATCCTCATCTTGGGCTGGTTCATCCCACCGCTAGTCAAACGCTTCGGCAAGGTACCTCTCTTCACTGGCTGCGCGGCCTTGGGTTCAGTGGGGTCCCTGCTTTACTTCTTAGCTCCGGCGAACGCCCTCTGGATCGCTATCGTCGGCGCCATCCTTGTCGGTATCGGTACCTGGTCTGTCAACACACTGATGTGGAACCTTGAAGCGGACACGGTTGAGTATGGCGAATGGAAGACCGGACTCCGCTCCGAGGGTACGACGTATGCCATCTTCTCCTTTGTCAGGAAAATGTCCCAGGCACTGGGTGGCGCTGTTGGCCTGTGGATCATCGGATGGTTTGGCTACGAAGGTGGACTTGAGGTCCAGAGTGCCACTGCGGTCACCGGCATCCGCGTGGCCATCGGCCTCTCACCCGCCATCCTCATGATCATGGCCGCAGGACTCATGGTGTTCTACCCACTGAAAGACAAGAAGCATCAGGCGATATTAAAGGAGCTCGCGGAACGCGACCAACCTTTGTAGAAGCAGCACTCCGTGCTCAAATCTGGTGGCAAGTTTCCACTGACACCGCAGTCGAATACAGCGAAAGGAACAACAATGTTAAGACCAGAAGAAACCGCAACTCGCGAGAAAGTCTCGCTGGACGGCCTCTGGGACTTCAGGATGGACTGGGACGGCGTGGGCCGCTCCGAGGAATGGCAGAAGACAGGTATACCCGACCCGGTGGCGATGGCTGTTCCGGCCTCGTTCAATGACCTGGTTACAGATGCGGTTGAAAGAGAATTCCACGGAGATATCTGGTATCAGCGCAAAGTTCGGGTTCCGAGGGGCTGGGATGGATCCCGCATTAGCGTGTACTTCTCATCAGCCACTCATTCCGCGCAGGTTTGGGTAAATGGGACCGACGTTGGCTCACATCAAGGCGGTTACCTTCCGTTCGACCTCGACGTAACCCATTTGGTTGAGGCTGGTGGAGAGTTCCTCCTCACGGCATGCGTCAACAACGAACTCAGCTTTGAAACGATTCCCCCCGGGGTGAAGCAGAATGGCAAGCAAGGATATTTCCACGATTTCTTTAACTATTCAGGCATCGCACGGACGGTTAACCTTCTGTCAATTCCCAAGCGTCACCTCGATGACATCACGGTCGTAACCGACATTGAGGGAAGCGCGGGAATCGTCATGGCGAGCTTCAAGGTCGCTGACAATGGCGCACCAGATGCTTCTGATGTAAGGATCCGCGCGACCCTGATCGATGCGAACGGGAACGAGGTCGCCTCCGCTGATGATGAGGACGGCACAGTCAAGCTTGTGGTCGAGGACGCCAACCTATGGAAGCCCGGCTTGGGCTATCTGTATACCCTGGTTATCGAAGTTCTGGCTGACGGAGACGTTGTCGATGTCTACAACCAGTCAGTCGGAATCCGCACCGTCGAGATCCGGGGTACTCAGTTCCTGATCAATGGAGAGCCCTTCTATTTCACAGGGTTCGGCATGCACGAAGATCACCCAATCGTCGGCAAGCAGCACAACGACGCGCTCATGATCCGCGACTTCAACAATCTCAAGTGGATTGGAGCGAACTCAATGCGCACCAGTCACTACCCATATTCAGAGGAGTTCATGGACTACGCAGACCGTACCGGCCTGGTAGTTATCGATGAGACGCCAGCAGTAGGCATGAACATGGGACTGGGTGCCTTCTTTGGCGCGCAGGGCAAGACAACCTACAGCCCGGAAACGGTAAGTGACAAAACCCAGGTTGCACACATTCGAGAGATCCGTGACCTGATTGCTCGCGACAAGAACCGACCGAGTGTAGTCATCTGGTCCATTGCAAACGAGCCTGAGTCTGACAGTGAGGGTGCCGAAGAGTACTTCCGTCCGCTCTTCGATATCGCGCGCGAAGCGGATCCCACGCGCCCGATCGGCTTCGTAAACGTGATGCTGGCACCATATGGCAAATGCCGCGTATCTCAGTTTGCGGACATCCTCATGTTGAACCGCTACTACGGTTGGTACGTTTTCACGGGCGATCTAGAGGGCGCAGAGAAAGCGTGGCGTCAAGAGCTCGAAGGTTGGTCAGCGGAGAATAAGCCAATCATCATTACCGAGTATGGTGCAGACACGCTGGCCGGGCTGCACCAGATTGTGCCGCAGCCGTGGAGTGAGGAGTATCAGGTTGAGTACATGGAGATGAACTCTCGCGTCTTCGATTCTATTGATGCGGTAGTTGGGGAGCAGATGTGGAACTTCGCCGACTTCATGACCACTTCAGGTATAACCCGTGTGGGCGGCAACAAGAAGGGCGCCTTCACCCGCGATCGCGAGCCCAAGGCCGTAGCCCACTGGCTGCGTAACCGGTGGAGCAATATGTAGCATTCCGGAACTATCGATGGGCGACCCCGTATCACTGTGCTGTGGGGTCGCCCATCATTCTGTTCCTCGATGTATGGGATGCGACGTAGAAGAATGCCCGACAGGTGAAGAACCTGCCGGGCATTTCTGCACGAGTAAGAATGTGAGCTTTCTACAGTTTGAACACCTTCGTCGGCTGGCTAACCACAATGTCGCGAGCGGTGTCGATCGCTTCATCCAACGTCAGTAGTTCTTGCGACACCAGGCCAGCCAAGTACCCCGCGTCAAGCCTGCGCGCCATGTCGTGACGTGTTGGGATAGAGAGGAACGCCCTCGTATCATCAATGAACCCCGACGTCCGATAGAACCCGGCAATATCGGTTACGGACGCGCGATAGCGACGAATCGCTTCGGGAGAGTCAATAAACCACCAGGGCGCCCCCACGTAGAGCGCGCGGTAGTAGCCCGCTAGAGGAGCGAGTTCTCTGGAGTAGGTAGTTTCATCCAGCGTGAAGACCACCAGGTTGAAGTCTGGGTGGTTGCCATATCGTGCCAGCAGTGGCCTCAGCGCCCTCGTGAACTCAACATTGACAGGGATGTCGGACCCAACATCTAGCCCATACTCTTCCAGGCTGACCGGATCGTGACTGCGCACAACTGCCGGGTGTAGCGTCATTACCAACCCGTCCTCGGTCGCCATCTTCGCAGTTTCCATAATGAGGTTGCGGCGGAAGCGGTCGGCGTCCTCATTTGAGACCTTCCCGGCGAGGGCGGCGGCGTAGATAGCCTGTGCCTCCTCGTCGTTGAGGTCTTCTGCTGCGGCATCAAAGTGTGAATGGTCAGATGAGACGGCTCCGTGCTCTTTGAAGTACTGACGTCGGTTCCGCAACGCCTCGAGGAATCCCGCATATGTGCCGGTATCCACCCCGGCTGCTTCCCCCAGAGACGCGGCCAAATCCGGCCAGTCCGGGCGCGCTAGTTCATAGTAGCGATCAGGTCGGAATGTAGGAACGACCCGTGCGGTGAACGTGGGGTCCGCCGCCAGCATGGCGTGGTACCGCAGGTCGTCAACAGGGTCATCAGTGGTGGCGAGGACGGAGATTCCGAAGCGCTCCATAAGAGCACGAGGACGGAATTCCTCAGTCTTCAAGGCCGCGTTTATTTGGTCGTAGATCGCGTCCGCCGTTTCCGCGGAAGGTGCGACATCAATACCGAACACGTCTGCGAAGGTGGTATCAAACCAGTACTTAACAACGGTGCCGCGGAACAGGTAGTAGTTCTCACAGAGCAGCCTCCATGCGTGGCGCGCCTGCTCTTCATTGAGGTCCAGGGGGCCGTTCGGGCCGCGGCCAAGTTCGCTCAGGTCGACTCCATTGGCGTGCAACAGCCGCAAAACGTAGTGGTCTGGCGCCAACAACAACGATGTCGGATCTGTGAACGGTTCGTTCAGTGCCAGCCACTCTGCGGGCACATGGCTATGGGGAGAAATGATCGGTAAATCTTTGGTCGCGGCGTGGATTTTTCGTGCTGTCTCACGCAGTGCCGGATCAGCCGGAAAGAGGCGGTCGGGATGGACGTGCAAAGACGCCGGTGTTTTCGCATTCATCTAGCAAGCATGGACGGGCCAGGAGGCCTCTGCAACAAGTTGCCTGGAGTTTCCAAGTTGGGCGTCATTGAGGCAAACCTGGTTGCTGTGGGCCCCGCCGAAGTTAGGATCAGATCATGACTTGGTTCAAAGAAGAAGGCCGTTTCCTGTCCCGCGAGCAAATTGAGTCGCTCGCAGACCAAATGCTCAGCGTAGCCAAAGATCGCCTCGGTATTGAAAAGTATCGGCGCATCCTCCTACTCCCGCCCGACTTGACGCGCGCTCATTCCGGCGCCGGGTGGATTAC
>CAYFOT010000076.1:0-5093 GCA_964344825.1 uncultured Actinomyces sp. | reverse complement strand
GGCGACTAAGCCCGTGATCTGCAACCAGTTCACAGACGCGCGGACTCCTTGATAGTCGGGCTGGCCCCCGATTCCACCCTTGTTGTAGCCCTCAGCCGAGGAATGCAGCTCCGGCCGCTCCGTCGGATTGTCGAGGTAATACTTCTCCTCATCCAGTATTCGCGCCGCGACCATGGGAGTGACCCTGAGGACGACTCGATTCCGAATGCGCAGGTCCAGAGTGGGCACCTGCGGCATTTCTTTGGACGTAGCAGCCTTGAAGCCTCCGCGTGCGGGCACGCCCGCCGCATATATTGGCTTTCTCAGTGCTAGGCCGTCGGGGTCCAAGCTGATTGGGTCGACATCGCCGATCGTTGGTTCGGCGCGGACGTTGGGACCATCCGGGCGAACGCTTCTTCCGGTGGAGGAGGGTGTGCGGGCTCCGTCGCGTGAGCCGTCTGGCGTTTCGTCGGGTGTGCCTTTGGGCTGCACGCCGACCTCGCCCTCGTTCCTATTCACATAAACGTACAGGCCAAACCGGCTTTCAGCCTTAACGAAGGACCCCCACCCGATACGGTACGTGCGCAGTTGGTTCCGGATCAGGACACCACGCGAGTCCACCACCACCGCCGGCCAACCCCATATCCACCAGGAGAAATACGCTAACCCAAGTGGCAGCGGCGCAGACGCCAGCATCGGCACGAAGCCATCTGCCCTCCATATGAGGGCCATGAAGACGACGGAAATGATCGCCATCACCACAGCCGTGACCTGGCCGAACTGAGAACGGAAAACCAACTGGTAGTTCATTCCCTGAGTCTAACGGCGCAAAAGTGGGCGCCGATACGCCGTGTGCGTGTCTAACCTCGCACGCCAAACCCGCCCTCGACCCCTATTTTTTGGGGGACTGGCCGTTAGACTTGGGTGTTCCAATTTCGGGACCACCGCGTAGGACAGCGCAAACCTGTCCCGCAGCGTCACAATTGATCAGCAGTTCCTGGGGGTGGCATCCAAATGCCAGTAAGGCCTGATATCCGCAATCTAGCGATCATCGCACACGTCGACCACGGCAAGACGACACTGGTTGACGCCATGTTATGGCAAGCGGGAGCATTCTCCGCGCACCAGTCGGGGAAAACCGAAGAGCGCGTGATGGACTCCGGGGATTTGGAGCGCGAGAAGGGCATCACGATCCTCGCGAAGAACACGGCGGTGAACTACCAGCGGAAGAATGAGGACGGGGCGCTCGAAGAAGTCACCATCAACGTCGTCGACACGCCGGGTCACGCGGACTTTGGGGGCGAGGTCGAAAGAGGCCTGTCCATGGTTGACGGTGTGGTCCTCTTGGTGGACTCCTCCGAAGGGCCGCTGCCGCAGACACGCTTCGTCTTGCGTAAGGCGCTGCAGGCCAACATGCCCGTCATCCTTGTGATCAACAAGGTGGACCGCCCGGATGCACGTATCTCGGAGGTCGTTGATGAGACTCAGACGCTGCTCCTATCGCTGGCTGACGACCTGGTGAACGACGGTTACGACATCGACCTCGACAAGGTTCTGGACGCACCGGTCCTGTTCGCGTCGGCGAAGGCAGGTCTTTGTTCAGCCATCCAGCCGGAAGATGGGACCCTCCCGGGAGAGGATTTGGAGCCACTCTTCCAGACGATCCTTGAGCACATCCCGGGGCCCTCATATGAGGAAGGCGCGCCGCTGGCCGCGCAGGTTACGAACCTTGACGCGTCGCCGTTCCTTGGCAGGCTCGCCCTTATCCGCGTACACAACGGGACCCTCCGCAAGGGAGACCACGTCACGTGGGTGCGCGGGGATGAAACCAAGAAGAACGTGAAGATCACGGAGGTTCTGCGTACCCAGGGTCTGAACCGTGAGTCGACCTTGGAGGCACACGCCGGTGACATCGTGGCGGTGGCCGGCATCGAGGAGATCACCATTGGCGACTCTCTGGTTGACCCGGATGACCCTCAGCCGCTGCCCGCAATCCATGTCGATGAGCCCGCGATCTCCATGACAATCGGCATCAACACTTCTCCGTTGGCGGGGAAAGTCAAGGGTTCGAAGGTCACGGCGCGACAGATCAAGGAGCGCCTGGACCGCGAACTGGTTGGCAACGTTTCCCTGCGCGTCCTCCCGACCTCGCGGCCCGATACGTGGGAGGTGCAGGGACGCGGGGAGCTCGCCCTCGCCATTCTTGTTGAGCAGATGCGCCGCGAAGGCTTTGAACTGACCGTTGGAAAGCCGCAGGTCGTGACGCGGATGATCGACGGGAAAGTTCATGAACCGATGGAGCACCTGACCATCGACATCCCGGAGGAATACCTGGGTTCGGTCACGCAGCTGCTGGCTGCGCGCAAGGGGATCATGCAGTCCATGTCGAATCACGGCAGCGGCTGGGTGCGCCTGGAGTTCCAGGTGCCGGCGCGCGGGCTGATTGGTTTCCGCACCCAGTTCCTCACCGATACGCGTGGTACGGGTATCCAGTCCGCTGTCTTCGACGGGTATAAGCCGTGGCAGGGCGACATCACCCGGCGCCCCAGCGGTTCGCTGGTAGCGGATCGCTCCGGTGTTGCCACTGCCTACGCGATGGTCCAGCTGCAGGAGCGCGCCACGATGATGGTTGCCCCTACGGAGGATGTCTATGAGGGCATGGTCGTCGGGGAGAACGCTCGCGGTGAGGACATGGACGTGAACGTGACCCGCGAAAAGAAACAGACCAACATGCGTTCGGCCACAGCCGACGCGTTTGAGGCACTTACCCCGCCGCGCAAGTTCACGTTGGAAGAAGCCCTAGAGTTCGCTTCCGAGGACGAATGCGTGGAAGTCACCCCCGAAATTGTGCGGATCCGCAAGGTCCACCTTGACCGTCACGAGCGCGCGAAGGCGGCCGGTCGCAAGCGAAAAGGCGAGTTTTAGGGGCGAGGGCGAGGTGGCTCCACTTTCCGCCCCACAATCATCTGGGAGGCGTGGACGTGGACGCGGCCCCTACGCGCGTCGATAATGACGTGGTCGGGGGCCGTTTCAACTAGGGTTCCCAGGGCGTCTCTTGTCGACCCGTCCTCGTCCCTATACCTGACAACGACACGCTGACCCGGTTCCCAGGCCAGCCACGGCAATGCGGGCGGCTGATTCATCCCCCCAGCCTAGGCGGAACACGCCGGAGAGGCGGCGCGTGTCGTGGTGGAGCGAGGGCGGAGTGCAAAGTCAGTCTGGCCTTGTTCAGATTGCGCGATAAACTCTATGCATCAGGAGGATCGATGACCTACATAATTGCTGAACCTTGCGTGGACATCAAGGACCGCGCTTGTGTTGACGAATGCCCCGTGGACTGCATCTATGAGGGCGCACGCATGCTTTACATTCACCCGGAAGAATGTGTGGATTGCGGAGCTTGTGAACCGGTTTGCCCGGTGGAGGCAATCTTCTACGAAGACGATTTGCCGGATAAGTGGTCTGACTATTACAAGGCGAATGTAGACTTCTTCGACACGATCGGTTCTCCGGGTGGTGCACAAAGGACCGGCGCTCTGGACATGGATCACCCAGTCGTCGAAGCGCTCCCGGCGGACATCAACGATCACCTGAAGTAGGACGTATTTCCTAAGATCTTGAAGGTGCTGCCAAAAGCTGTGCGGTGAGGCAAGCTTGAGGGCGCAAGCGAAACGCAATTTGAGGAGCAAGTTATGGCCGAAGAGACACCTGAGGCTGTTGAGAAGAAGCCTGATGGGCTGCTGGTAGTCGGTGACACGAAGGTAGATCTTCCAAGAGTAGAAGCCTCTGTTGGCTCTGATGGCCTGGCGATATCCAAGGTTTTAGCCTCAACGGGCGACGTGACCTTGGATTATGGGTTCGTGAACACTGCGGCCTGCTGCTCTGACATCACGTACATCGACGGCGACGCGGGCATTCTGCGCTACCGCGGGTATGCGATTGACCAGTTGGCGCGGCACTCGTCTTTCTTGGAAGTTGCTTGGCTGCTGATTTACGGTGAGTTGCCAAGTGCGTCTGAGCTGGAGGGGTTCTTACGCAGGATCCAAAGGCACCGGCTGCTGCATGAGGATTTCAAGGCGTTCTTCACCGCCTTCCCGCACAATGGCCACCCCATGGCGATCCTGCAGGCAGGCGTGGCAGGGCTTGGTACCTACTATGAGGACACGCTAGATCCGCATGATCCCAAGCAGTTGGACCGGGCACTTACGCTGCTGATCGCGAAGATGCCGACCATGATTTCGTACATTGCGAAGCGTGCGGCGGGTCTGCCTCTTCTCTACCCCGATAGTCAGCGTGGGTACACGGAAGACTTCATCCGTATGACGTTCGGTATGCCCTATCAGGCATACGACATCGACCCGGCGTTGGTGCGTGCACTGGACATGCTGCTTATCCTGCATGCGGATCATGAGCAAAACTGTTCGACCTCCACGGTTCGCTTGGTTGGCTCGGCCGATGCAAACCTGTACGCGTCGGTTGCTGCGGGTGTCGGCGCGCTGTCAGGTCCGTTGCACGGTGGCGCCAATGAAGCAGTGCTGAAGATGCTGAACCAGATCCAGAACCATGGCGGCTCTGTGCACGACTACGTCGACAAGGTGAAGAACAAGGTCGACGGTGTGAAGCTAATGGGCTTCGGTCACCGCGTTTACAAGAACTACGATCCGCGCGCTGCCATTGTGAAGGAAAGCGCTCACGATGTGCTGACTCGCCTTGGGAAGAAGGACCAGCTTCTGGATATTGCGATGGAGCTGGAAGAGATCGCGTTGGCGGATGAGTACTTCATCCAGCGCAAGTTGTACCCGAACGTGGACTTCTACACGGGTCTGATCTACTCTGCGATGGGCTTCCCGCCGAAGATGTTTACCCCGTTGTTTGCGCTGGGTCGTCTGCCAGGCTGGATCGCTCAGTACCGTGAGATGGTGAATGATCCACACACGAAGATCGGGCGACCACGCCAGGTTTACCAGGGCGTTGTGGAGCGGGACTATGTACCGTTGCGCGCCAGGTCGCGTCGGGAGGCGTAGACCGCATTTGGTCTTGAAGGAACGGGCTCACCTTTGGGGTGGGCCCGTTTTGCGGCGTGTGCCTTCTTTGCTCCCCCGCACCCCGTCGCC
>CAYFOT010000075.1:0-5501 GCA_964344825.1 uncultured Actinomyces sp. | reverse complement strand
GTTTACTCTGTTTCGTGTGTCCAAAGCGGACAGGGCGCCAGTGCAATCGCGCGGGTCGGGTGCGGCGTTGACGGGCGAGGGCGGTGCTTCCGAGGACGGTCTGGCCCGGGGCGACGGCCGTGCCCTCGGCGACGCTCGCGGGGCGGCCGCGCCCTCGCCCTCGTCCTCGTCCGTCACGCCCTCGTCCTCGCCCGGCGCCCTACCGGCCGTTCCGGCGTTGTTTGAGGGGCATCGGGACTTTATTGAGAACCAGAGGGGTGTCTCGTATGAGTCGCTGCTGCTGCCGTACCTGCGTGGGGCGGCGGTGATTGAGTTGCATGATCCGTATATTCGGATGGGTCATCAGGGGCGGAATCTGGTGGAGTTGTTGGCGTTGATCGCGGCCGCGAAGGATCCGGCGGATGAGGTGACGTTCCGGTTGTATACGACGCAGGAGGATGATCCGAATTACCAGGTGAAGCAGTTGCAGATGCTCGAGGCGATTATGCAGGGCGCGTCGCAGCAGGGGTTGCGGGTTGAGGTGGCGAAGGATCCGGGTGGTCATGACCGTTGGATCAGTACGGATACGGGGTGGCGGATTAATTTGGGGCGGGGCCTGGATATTTTCCAGAAGTCGGACGGTGGTTGGTTCGACCTGGGTACCAGCCGTCAGGAGTTCCGTCAGGTGAAAGCGTTCGGAGTGACTTACATCCGGGAGGGGTGAGAGGGCGGGCCTAAGGCGACTCACGGTGAATGGACCGCCACGGGGACCGGGTGTGGAACCTTGGCATTTCGGCTTTACCGAACCATATGCAAGGCCATCTTCACTGTCTCCGCTTTCGGGGCTCGGCGACTCTAACCTTTCAGTGCCGCCTCCTGCGCGATATGTGCAGCAAAGGCAGCAGCGAATCGACGAAAACTCGTGGACTCGCTTAGATGACCAAACTCGCCCAGCAACCCACCTTCGCGTGTTGAGACGATCAAGGCTGCTTCGGTGTAGCACTTTTCAAGCACGAGTTTGCGGCAAAGTGAGTCGTAACGTTGGAGATAAGAAGTGCCTTTGAAATCTGAGAACACATTGAAGTGTGGCTCAGAGACGCGAACGGGGCGGGTTGAGTCGGGCGCGTCCTCAGCGAGCATCATCCAACCGAGAAAGGGAGCGGTTTGGTCACCGAGCGCCCCTTCACGAAAGGCTGTCCACAGGTCCACCGCCGAGCCAATAGCTTCCTCTGCTCGGTTGTTGAAGTTGTTACCAAACGATGGTCCGACTTGGCTTTTGAGCTCCACTACTGCCACCAGCACTCCGCGGTGCATGACAAGCAGATCCCAGTCCTTTGTCGGGCGGAAGTAGCCAGGAAGTGTATTGACCCCACGAGCCGTGTAGATATCGGCGTCAGGTAGACCATTTACAGCAACGAGGTGTGCCAAGAGGGACACGAAGCCGTCCATGTTCTTCCCGCCGGTCACACCCGCGCGTTCTCCTTGATCTACGACCCCGCTGAGACGTTGCCGCTCTGCTGCCCCAGCACGCGTCTCCCAAAACGCGCGTACGGCTTGAGATGTCTCATACTCAAGACCTTCAAGATTAATGCTCATGGTTCAGTCCTCCTCCAAAAACGCCAATGTTCCCGTCTTTAGTTTGTATATGCGCTCAAGAAGTTCAGTAGAGAGCGTTTCCCCAGCTTCACCGGCACGACGCATCTGGCTCTGGTCGGCAGGTGCGATGTCCTGCCATAGAGGAACACGGATTCTCTTTAGGTTCTGCGCCTGAAAACGTAAGTATCCTCCACCTATCTTTACTGAGTAGGCCGCAACGAACAGATGTGCGATGCCGCTTCGGAGCAACGCCTGAAGAGCTCTTAGATCCCAGATTTTGGAGGTTATGTAATAAAGGTTGTGGTGCGGATAAAGCAAGCCAGGATCGTAGGCAATCGCATCACCGTTCCCCTTGATGTCGGGAACAAGCAGCTTTGGTTCGGCCACGAGACTTGGGGTGATCCGGTCGATCGTTTTGTACCAATCCCTTTCAACATTTCTCTTAGCCGTATGTCTACGACTCAGTTGCTCGCGATGCTTGGCAAGATATGCCTCTAGACGTGGATAGTCGGCCAAATTGACAAGGCCGCCTTCATCACGCCACGGATTAACAACGCCCTTCCCCGTCCACATCAAGACTCCACCAGATAGATCCTTGTTGGTCGCAAGCGGGACTTTACGGTCATCTTCAACATCTAATTCTGAAATGTCGCCGATAAAGACCTTGTCCGCACCCGTTGCAACTCCTATTCCGACCCGACACCCAGCATCGACGATCGTGGGAAAACGCCGCTCCAAATCGCCAATGATGGACGTACTATAACTAGGCGAAAGCAGCCAAGGACGCTCACCGCGCACTGCTCTGACCTCTTGAACAAGATTAGGATCAGTGGTATCTGAAACCAGGGCAGCGTGTAGTTCCTGCAAAGAGAACTTGTCGACGCCTTTAGCGCGCGCACTTCGTGTGCTGGAAGGCTCCTGGCGCGCTATGACAGTGATCGAAGGGTATGCCCCAACCTGAGCCTCAAAAGCATCGAGGCCATACATGTCGATGTAATGGGTCAACGCGTAGCCACTGGCGATCTTCTCCCGTATTCCACGCCCGTAGTCATTGCGAGTCCATGCGTCAGCGCAAATGAAGCTCATCTTGCCCTCAGGCGAGAGGAGGTCTAACGAATGCTCCATGAATGGAATGTAAAGATCAGCCCGTCCAACCATTGTGGGAAACTGTGCGCGGTAGATCTCAAGGAGCTCCTTTGGAATCAACTCTTGGCGCACATAGGGTGGATTACCGATTACAAAGTCGAAGCTTCCGGGCAGCTCTGTCCGCAAGAAATCTTCACAGTGAAGCCAAGACGTAGCCAAGACTGTTGAATCATCGGCAGAGATCCCAAGACCAATCAAACGCCCGATGAGTTCGTCTTTGAACAGATCAAACGTCTTCCGATCCAGTTCAACAGCAACCAGCGCATCTAGCAGGTCTAAGGGGTCAGTGCCCCCACTATTACGCCAGGACTCAACTAATCGATCGACCGCCTGCAGAACAAAACGGCCACCGCCAAAAGATGGTTCCAAGAGACGACACTCATACAGCGGACGATCTGCTGTGTAACCAATCAGGTCCAGCATGAAATCCACCACTGAAGAACGAGTAAATACAGCCCCCCGCTCTTTGCTACTAAGTCTGCAATTGGGTACCTCCAGCGGGAGGTCTAGATCTAAGACCCCTTGCACAGCAACTGCACCAGTAGACATCGTCATAGACCCGGCCCCAACACGCAATCATCATTTCCGGTGATAGTGCAACCAAATTCCGATGTCATGCGTAGCGGTCTCCTTTCATGAGCCCAAAAGCGGATCAATACTGTCTTGATTGTTCTGCGTTCTACAGTACCGGCGACTTCCGACACGTAGGCAGTCAATGAGTAGTCGGGAACCAGGGGCTCGAACCTGTTTTCAATGAAGAGCTGTACAAACAAGCAACCCAGCTAGCAGGTATCAAGGACCACGTTACGAACCTAGCACGGTGGGAAATCTTCAGTGGCGAAGTAGCTCTTCTCCCATACGCTGTCTACGTGTTGCTAGCCGAGAGAAGATCTTGGGCGTTTTCATCTCCCCCCTCGTAGACCTCTAACGTTGACGTTGGTGTCGCGGGGTCAGTGAGGCAGATGCGTCCTCAGAAACGCTGAACGTCCTCGTACCCGCAGCTACGGAAACGGGGAATCGGGCTGGCAGGGCTACTGCGTTACAAGTTGGTCTGAGCTGTTTGACGGCTCTCACCACGGTTCCTCGGACACGGCGAGCACACTCCATGCATTGCTACACGACATCGGCCTCGAAAAAATCGTCGTCAATCTCAAACAGCGTGAACTCCCGCGTCTTCTGCACGGCGACCCCGTAGTTGAGCATCAGTGATGTGAGGCGAATGCCGTCTATAAGGACGATCTCTCCGTTGTACTTCAGTGCAGTGCGCTTGGCGTCCTCGGTGAATTTCGAAGACGTGATGAAGACTCCGCTCTCAGCTCCACGTTCCCGCAGAGCGCCGTAGAAGTCGCGTATGTCTCCTGAGCCGATGTTGTTGCCATCTTTGTACCGCTTGGCTTGGATACAAACCTTCCTCAACCTCAGCGCATCCTGGTTGATCACGCCATCGATTCCGCCGTCTCCAGTGCGGCCAACGTGCTGTTTCTCTCCGTGACTTCCTCCGTACCCCATTGCCCACAGCAGCTCGATGACAGCCTTCTCGAAGAAATCTGGAGATGCTTCTTGCAGTGCGCGACGCAGTTCGGTCTCAACCTTTGCGTTGAACACCTCGACAGCGCTCTCGAGAGTTTCCACTGGATCCGACTCGCCCTCGGCGGGTGCAATGGTGGATTTTGGAACGGATTGCGTCTTGCGGTCGGCAATCTCTTGCTGATACGCCCTCCACATGGGCCACTCAAGCATGTCTTTTTCTGAGTACGAAATTAGATTCCGCTTCTCAACAGCGCGCCCGTTCTCCGTGATCTGGTACCAACCACGTTTTGGTCTGCGTAGAAGACCCGCTTGGGTCAGTTCGGAGCAAGCCCAATGGACCCGATTGATGTAGCGGTGTTGCCCGGATGGAATGCGTTCCCCGCGCCTCGCCCTCGCCCTGCTAGCCCCTGTAGGTATGCAACGGTGACGCTTGTTGTTCCGCGGGTTCCATGCATGGATCGGACCGCACCCTTGCGGTTCCGGTGGCGAAGGCACAGAATGTTTATATGTCTACAGATGTGTTGAGTGTCCAGATTCCTACGGATCTGAAGCGCCGCCTTGACGCGCTCAGTGCCTCAACCGGGCGTCCTCAAGCGTTTTATGTGAGGGAAGCGGTGACTGAGCATATCGACGCCTTAGAGTGGGCTTACGGCGTCGCAGCTGAAGCTGAGTCAGTCCGTAATGGGCAAATCAGAACGCGCCCTCTGGATGAGCTGGCCACAGAGTTAGGGTTTGACCCCGCTGAGCTGAGCGATCAGGCTTAGCGACTCGTTGCGAACAACGCCTGAAAAATGAGCAAGTTTGCCGTCACCACTACGGCGTCCTTCGACAAGAAGATCAAGAAGCTTGACCGTCAGGTCGCGAAACGTATTCTGGAGCGACTTTACGGACTGGCTTTCCTCGAAAACCCACAGGAGCGGTGTAAGCCATTGACTGGGCCTCTCGTCGGCCTTTGGCGCCTACGTGTTGGCAATTACAGGGTGATACTCGATATCAGAACGGATGTGCTGGTCATCGTCGCCCTCGACGTGGACCACCGGTCACGCATTTACGAGCACCCTGTTCCGTAGAGTGCATTAGAGCCTATCTTGAACTCGGAAGTACCCGTCTAGGCCCAAGGCTTTCGATGGACACAAAGTGGTTCGTGGCGCCCCGGCCGGTGATCCTTCCGTTGTTCAGCCCGTGATCGCCTTCAGCGCCGCCACGTGGCTCTTGAGCGCGTTTCGTCCCGAGGGCGTGATGGCCAGCCA
>CAYFOT010000074.1:0-5533 GCA_964344825.1 uncultured Actinomyces sp. | reverse complement strand
CGACAAGTCGAGTACCGGGAATCAGCGTAGTTTGGCGGATCTACCGCAGTCAACGTGGGTGCGTGTGTGATCGAACGCAAAAGAGCCGGCCCCCAGCGGGACCGGCCCTTCCCGGCCGGGCAAACCCGACCGCTAGCCACACCTCTTTATCGGGGTGGCGCGCCTCAATTAGAGCGGCACACCAATCTTCTTCAGCGCGTCGCGAACCACCTGGAACTGGATTGCAACCACACCCACGCCTGCAATCAGCCCCAGCTTGAACAGAACCTTGAACAGCTTCTTCATCTTCATTCCCCCTTCCGATGGACCTAACCGGGTCAACAGATCTACCCCCGGAACCCCTCCAGGGTAATACAGCTCACGTTACGGGGCAGAACCCGCCCTGCTGGACAAGGAGAGAAATACGACAACCTCCGCCCGGCACGTTGCGCCCGGCCTAATGGCGGTGGTTGCATAAACCCATGTGTGGAATCGTCGGTTACACCGGAACGCAAGCGTCAGATAAGGCCCTGGAGGTCGTCCTCGGCGGCCTGTCCCGCCTCGAGTACCGCGGCTATGACTCAGCTGGCATCGCGCTGAGCAGCCCTGATCGCGGGGTGCCGACGGTCATCAAGAGGACGGGGAAGCTTGCGAACCTGCGGGCGGCCCTCGACGACGATAGGCCCGCCCCGGCCACGACTGCCGTCGGACATACCCGCTGGGCCACCCACGGCGAACCCTCCCAGACAAACGCGCACCCCCAGGTGTCGTGGGACGGGAAAGTCGCCCTCGTACACAACGGGATCATCGAGAACGCGCCGGAACTGGCGCAGGAGCTCCGCGACGGGGGAATCACTCTAGTTTCGGAGACGGACACGGAAGTGGTGGCCCACCTGCTCGCTCGCGCTCTGGAGGGCGACCTGGGCGAATGGGACGGTGATCTGCCCGGCCTCACCGGTAGCGAACTCGCCTCCGCCCGCCGACTGGTCGCCGCGATGCTGGAGGTCACCGCGCGGCTGGAGGGCTCACACACGCTCCTGGCCGTCACTGCGGAGACGCCACATGCGATTGTGGCCGCTCGCCGCTCTTCCCCCCTGGTCGTGGGTCTGGGCGAGGGCGAAAACTACCTGGGTTCCGACGCCCTCGCCTTCGCTGACTACACCACCAGCGCGCTGGAGATCGACCAGGACCAGGTCGTTGCGGTCACCCCCACTTCCGTCACGGTCCTTGATCGGGAGGGCACTCCGGTGACCCCGAAGGAGCTGAACATCGACTTCCTCCGTGACCGGGCTTCCAAGGACGGTTGGCCCACCTACATGGAGAAGGAGATCCACGAACAGCCCCGGGCGATCTTTGACACTCTGGCGGGCCGGCTCGACTCCAGTGGCCACCTAACCTTGGACGAGGTCCGCATTCCCGAGGACGTCTTCCGCCGCTGCGACAAGATGGTCATCGTCGCCTGTGGGACGGCGGCCTACGCAGGCCAGGTGGCCCGCTACGCCATAGAACACTGGTGCCGGATTCCCGTCGAGGTGGAGTTGGCCCACGAGTTCCGCTACCGAGACCCAGTGGTCAGCGAGAAAACGCTGGTCGTGGCCATCTCCCAGTCGGGGGAGACCATGGACACTATCAAGGCGATCCGTCACGCCCGCAATCAGGGGGCCAAAGTGATTGCCGTGGTGAACACGCCTGGATCCACGATCGCCCGCGAATCGGATGCCGTGCTGCTGACACACGCCGGCCCGGAAATCGCGGTGGCTTCAACAAAGGCCTTCACCTCTCAGATCACCGCCACCTACATCCTGGGTCTCTACCTGGCGCAGATCCGCGGCAACAAGTACGTGGATGAGGTGGCCGGATACCTGGAGGAGCTCTCCCAGATACCGGACAAGATGCAGGAAGTCCTGAACAACGGGGAGGCGGTCCGCCAGGTTGCGGCGTCAATGTCCGACGTGAACTCGGTGATCTTCCTGGGCCGCGGCGTCGGTTTCCCAGTGGCGATGGAGGGGGCCTTGAAACTCAAGGAGATCACCTACATCCACGCCGAAGGTTTCGCTGCAGGGGAGCTCAAACACGGCCCGATCGCCCTGGTGGAGGAGGGAACGCCGGTGATAGTGGTGGTTCCGACCCCGCGGCGCCCAGAGCTGCATCGGAAGACAGTCTCTAATATCGAGCAGGTCAAGGCTCGCGGAGCGAAGACCCTGGTGGTTGCGGAAGAGGGCGACACGGCAGTGGATGCTTCCGCCGACGTGATCTTCCGGGTTCCGCCGGCCCCGACCTTGCTGCTGCCGCTGCTTCAGGTCATCCCGCTGCAGGAGTTCGCCTGCGCTCTGGCCACAGCCAAGGGTCTGGATGTTGACCAGCCGCGCAACCTGGCGAAGTCAGTTACCGTCGAATGACACCGGGGGCCGCACGGCGCAACCCATGTCCAGCAGCTCGTCTTTGATCTGGGAGATCGGGTAGTTCCGCGCCCTGGGCGAGTACAGCATCGAGGAGATGATTGCCGCTGAGGCACCCACCTCAAAACCCTCGGCAATGTGGGCCACCGTTCCAGCGCCGCCCGAGGCGACCACGGGCAGGTTTACCGACGCGCAGATCTGCCCCGTCAGGTCCAGGTCGTAGCCCTGCCCCGTGCCGTCACGGTCGATGCTGTTGACCACGATCTCCCCCGCACCGAGTTCTTCCGCGCGCAGGGCCCAAGCCATCGCGGAGGGGCGTTCGGCTGCCGCCGCGGCAGACGAGTATCTTCGTGGGCGCACGTCCCTGCCCGAACCGGTGCTCCCGGTCGACTTGGCGTTCCGCCCCTAGACCCCTCGGAGCGCGGTTACTGCACGATCAGCCGACCACAGCGCCTCCTTCCCCAGTGAGAAGCGGAGGCCTGTGGTCGGCTGATCTGCGCCCCGCATGGGCAGGCGCATTGAGCTAGATACGCGGGAGGCGGCCCTGCAATCTGCCAGAGCCGCCTCCCAGACTTTCTCGGTCACCCGGGGGTGTCCGAGAAAGCCCCCTAGTTCGCGCTGAACCCAAACCCGAAGTCGATGTTCTCTAGGCTGTGGACAAAGTCCTCCAGGCCCGCGCGACCATCGTCAAGGGTGAAGTCCAGCGGGCTGTAGTTCATGTCCGCCATGGCCTCTGCGGTGGGCTCCACCTCAAGGTCCCCGTAGCGGGCCAAACCGGTACCAGCCGGGATCAACTTACCCAGGATCACGTTCTCCTTCAGACCAAGCAGCGGATCCGTCTTCGCGTTCATCGCCGCTTCGGTCAGAACCTTCGTGGTCTCCTGGAAGGAAGCCGCCGACAACCACGAATCGGTCGCGAGCGACGCCTTCGTAATCCCCATCAGCATCGGACGCCCCTGAGCGAACTTTCCACCCTGGGCCGCGATGCGGCGGTTCTCTTCGCGGTAGGCCATGGAATCAACCAACTCGCCCGGCATGAAGGACGTATCCCCCGGCTCCAGCACGGTCACGCGACGCGTCATTTGACGCACGATGACCTCGATGTGCTTCGCGTGGATATCCACACCCTGGGAACGGTAGATCTCCTGAACCTCGTCCACCAGCAGACGCTGCGCACGCGCCGCACCCCGAAGGTGAAGAACTTCCTTCGGATCCAAACGCCCCACGGACAGCTGGGTGCCGGTCGTTACGTGATCCCCGTCCTCGACCAGAAGCTTCGCGCGACGGGAGATGTCGATGTGCACATCTTCCTTCCCGTCATCACGCTTGATGATGATGACGCGCGTGTTCGGGTTCTCATCGTCAATGGAGATGACGCCGTCGGCCTCAGCCATCCGCGCCACGCCCTTTGGCGTACGAGCCTCAAACAGCTCCTGTACACGCGGCAGCCCCTGCGTGATGTCCTGCCCACCGGAGGCCGCACCACCCGTGTGGAAGGTACGCATCGTCAGCTGGGTTCCGGGCTCGCCGATGGACTGGGCTGCGATGATGCCGACGGCCTCGCCAATATCGGCTCGCTTACCCGTCGCCAGGGAGCGTCCGTAGCACGCCGCGCAAGTACCCACCAGGGACTCACACGTCAGGACGGAACGGACCTTGATCTTCTCAACGCCCGCCTTGATCATGGCGTCCAGCGACTCCGCGGTTACGTCGGAGCCCTTGGTCGCGACGACCTCTCCGTCCTCGTCCATCACGTCCGCAGCCAGCGTACGCGCATACGCCGTGGTTTCCAGGATGGGGGAACGGACGGGCTTTCCGTCCTCGCCCTTCTTCGCGATCTCCACTTCAATGCCGCCGCGGGTCCCGCAATCTTCCTCACGGACGATGACGTCCTGCGACACGTCGACCAGACGACGAGTCAGGTAACCCGACTCCGCCGTACGCAGCGCGGTGTCAGCAGTTCCCTTACGCGCGCCGTGCGTCGCGATGAAGTATTCGAGGACGGTCAGGCCCTCACGGTAGTTCGCCTTAATGGGGCGCTCAATCAGCTTCTGCTTCGGGTCAGACACCAGGCCACGCATACCTGCGATCTGCTGGATCTGGGACCAGTTACCACGGGCCCCGGACTCAACCATGCGGTAAACCGTGTTCTGATCGGTGAAGTTTTCGCGCATGTCCTCTGCAACCACCTGGGTGCATTCGGTCCACACGTCGACCAGTTCGCGGTAGCGGTCCTCAGCGTCAATGAGGCCACGCTCGTACTCCCGCTGGATCCCCTGCGCCTTCTCCTCATACTTCGCAAGGATCTCTTCCTTGTTCGGGGAGGGCTGGATGTCCGTGAACGCGAAGGTGACGCCGGACCACGTGGCCCAGTAGAAACCAGCCGCCTTCAGTGCGTCCAGGGATTCGGCGACGAGGACGTTGGGGTAACGTTCCGCCAACTCATTCACGATCGTGGAGAGCTGCCCCTTCTTCACGTTGTGGTTCACGTAGGGGTAGTCCACCGGGAGGGCCTCGTTGAACAGGGCGCGTCCAAGGGACGTCTCCAGTTCAATCGCGGAGCCTTCCACCCAGTCTGCGGGGGCTTCCCAGCCGACCGGGGGAACAATGTCGTCGAAACGCAGGCGGATCTTCTGGTTCAGCAGAATGTCGCCGGCGTCGAACGCCATGATCGCCTCAGCAATCGTTCCGAAGCGCGGGACGATCTCATTGCCGTTGTCGTCCAGGATGATCTCATCCGGGTCCGCCGTCAGGTAGAACAGCCCGTAAACCATGTCCTGTGCGGGCATGGCGACCGGGCGGCCATCGGACGGCTTCAAGATGTTGTTGGTGGACAGCATCAGGATGCGGGCCTCGGCCTGCGCCTCCGCACCCAGCGGCAGGTGGACTGCCATCTGGTCACCGTCGAAGTCAGCGTTGAACGCCGCGCAAGCCAGAGGGTGCAGCTGGATGGCTTTACCTTCAATCAGCTGCGGCTCAAACGCCTGATACCCAGACGGTGCAGGGTTGGTGCGCGGTTCAGCAACACGGGGTGCTCACGGATGACCTCATCGAGGACGTCCCACACCTCTGGCCGCTGGCGTTCCACCTTGCGCTTGGCTGCCTTCACGTTCTGCGCGTAGTTCTTATCAACTAGGCGCTTCATGACGAACGGC
>CAYFOT010000073.1:0-5573 GCA_964344825.1 uncultured Actinomyces sp. | reverse complement strand
GGAGACTCTGGTACAGCTGGGGCCGGAGACCCGGGCGTACGGAACGCTGGAATGCAGGACCGCGAGCCGTCCGCACTCGACACGCCCACCGCCGACGCCCTCCTACGCCCCTTCATCAACCAGCCGGGCTTCCGCCAATCGCGCCTCATGCTCTTGTGCACCGCCGACGAAATCACCGGCGTGCAATGGCTGACCGACTCCGGGCGCCTCGACTGGGTGGGACTTGCCGACAACCTCCAAGTCGAGCCCACGATCGAAGCCGTCGAATCCCAACTCTGGCGCTACCACGAGCATCAAAAGGCCGACTCCGCCCACCAGGTCGCCTCCCTGTTTGAGAAGCCGTACTCCGACTCCGTCATCATTGGGAAAATCCTCGAAGAAATCGAAATGACGCTGGGCCCGCAGCCCCGCATCCGCTTGCCTGAGGGCGTCTGCCTCACCACGAAGGGGGAGTGGGTCGAAGAAGTCACCCTCATCCTCAGCGGTTCCGTAGCGCTCCTGCACGATGGTCCCGCCGGCGAAATCGTCATGCATGAGGAGACGACGGGGCGCATCATCGGACTCCTCGCCGTCAGCGAAGGTCGGCGCGCGCAACTCAATGCCATCACCACCAGCGAAGTTGTCGTCGTCCGCCTCACGGTGGAGCAACTCAACTCCTCCATTCACGGTCACCCCGACATTGCGCTCATGGTCGCCACACTCTTCATCCGCTCCCTCGACCGCCGCCTGCGCCGCGCCGAGCAACTCCACGTCGGCACCGCCGCGCTCTCCAAACAGTTGGCAGCGGAACGGGCCCAGTTGGCCACCGCCCTCGCCAATCTTGAGGGGGCGAGGACGGAGTTGGCCGCGCAAGAACGCCTCGCTTCCCTGGGCGCCCTGTCCGCGGGGATTGCCCATGAGCTCAACAACCCGATGGCCGCAATCCAGCGGATCAGCCAGTTTTTGAGCGAGGACGTCGCGGCTTTGTTGAAGAGCAGCCCGGATCAGAAGTGGGCGGCGCTGGCGACCAGGGCGTTGGAGAGCGGGCTGGCGGCGCCCTCGCTCTCGTCGCGTCAGGAACGGAAGATGCGTCGGGAGCTAACCGAATTAACGGGCGACCCGGCGGCGGCGCATAAGCTGGCTCTGGCGGGCATACACGACCCGAAACTGGTGAAGAAACTGAACCGCAGGTCGGGTATTACGTTGGAGGGGGCGGTGCAGGCGGCCTCAATCGGAACGCAGCTGCGCAACCTTGGGTCGGCGTCAGTGAGGATAACGGATCTCGTTTCGTCACTACGTTCGTTCGCCAGGCCGGACGGTGACACCGTGGTTGGTGTGGATATCCACGAGAACTTGGATGACTCGATTCGGCTCCTGTCCCACAAGCTTCAGCACATAACCGTTGAGCGGTCATATAAGAAGATCCCGCTGGTGGAGTGCCACCCGGGTCAGTTGGCGCAAGTATGGACGAATGTGCTGACCAATGCGGCCGAAGCGATCGTGGAGGCGGCGGAGAAGCGGGACACCGCGGAGCCCGGCGGCGGAACGATACCGCGGCAGGGGCCGGACATTGGAACCATCAAAGTGCGCACCTCCGTGCCCACCAAGGGATGGATTCGCATAGAGTTCATTGATGACGGTCCGGGTATCTCGGAGAGTATCTTGCCGCGTATCTTCGAACCGCGGTTCACTACGAAGTCCGGACAGGTAAGGTTCGGTATGGGTGTTGGCCTTGGTGTTTCCCGCTCAATCGTGGGTAGGCATCATGGGACCATGCGCATCAGAACGAAGCCCACGGGAACGACGGTCGTTGTGGACCTACCCGTCACACAACCCAAGGAGAGTACGTGAAGCTTGCAATCTTGATCCTGGAAGATGAGCCAGAGGTACGCGCAGCATTGGAGCGTGACCTGATGTCGCTTGTCCCCACTGTCCGCTTAGAGCCCGCGCAAGATGTGAAGGACGCTTGGGAGGCTGTGGAGGAGATCCGGGAAGATGGCGACGTGCTGGCGTTGGCGTTGTGCGATCACAGGCTGCCGGGGGAGAGCGGCGTGGATTTCCTGGTGCAAATGATGGGGCGCGAATATACGCAGCAGACTCGGAAAGTCTTGGTCACAGGGCAGGCAGACCTATCGGATACCGTCCGGGCCGTCAACCGTGCGCAACTGGATCACTATATTGCCAAGCCTTGGGACGCAGATGAGCTGTTGGATGTCATCACGGAGCAGTTGAGCCAGTACGTCATAAAGACGGGGATAGACCCGGTGGAGCACCTGGCCGTCCTAGACATCCCCACCGTGATGGATGCGATGGGGGACTTTAACCAGTTCGACTAGGTCAGCCGCCTGAGGGCGCCGCCAAGCCGGGTGAGTCGGCCACTACACAGACTCCAATATTCGGCGTTCCAGCTCCTCATGCAGCTGCAATAGCAAGCGGGACCGCGCGCCCTCTAGCGCCCCTTGGTTACCGGTGGCCGCCACACAGAACGTCACCTCATCACCCGACAATTCCTCCATGAGAGGCACCAGCTGTTCTCCGACCGCAGCACCCGTGGGGCCACCTAGGATCAGGAGACCCGGGTCCAAGACAGAGACCAACGGGTTGACCAGCAACTGGAGGCGCTGCGCATACTCTTCCAGTAGGTCCGGGCTCTTACTTAGCGCCTCCAAGGACTCACGGAACGTCGGCTTCCCGGTCATCTTGATCAACCCGTCGTCAGCCAGCAGATCGGTAAAATCCCTTGCGTCTGGGTCGAAACGCTGGGCTGAAAGTGGGACCTCAAGGTACCCAATTTCCCCGGCGGACCCGCGGGATCCACGTCTAGTCCTCATATCCATATTTAGACCAGCACCTATGCCGGTCCCCAGCCACAGGTAGATGAAGTCTTCATGGTCCGCCGCGGTTCCCGCCTCACGCTCCGCAACTGCGGCCAGATTGACGTCGTTGTCCAGCGCGACGTGCCACCCGGTAGCTTCCCTGATCTCCTCACACGCACCTACGCGTGGCCATCCCGGGAGTGTGTCGGTAAAGTTCAGCTCATCGGCTTCTTCGTTGACGGCACCTTGTACGGCAACCATCACGTGTCCACACCTCTTTGAGCTAATCTCCGCCGCGTCACATGCGTACTGCACGGCAGCCTGTATGTCACCGATTGGTGAACGGTGCCGGGGGACAGGGACCTCCGCAATCGGGTGACAAATACCGGTGGGATCGACCACCACGGCCTCAATCCGGTCTGGTTCCATGTTCACCGCGACGCCTGTGACGGAATCCGCACGTACGCCGTAGGTAACCGCTGTGGGCCCACGGGAGCCAGATATTATCCCAGTCGGCTGGATTAACCCCAGCTTCTCAAGCCGGGACACCATCAGGCTGGCAGTCGGTTTAGACATCCCGGAAAGTTTCCCCAGCTGCGATCTGCTAAGTGCGCCGTTGGTAATGATGAGGCGTAGTGCCGCTCTATCGTTGATGGTTCTTAACCATTCGGGGGTCCCAGAAGTGGGTCTTTCAGCATATGGCTTTGCAGTCATGAACTGGCTCCGTTGTAGAGTTTTCGCACTGTAGCCTCTCCACCCAAGGCGGCGTTCTGCGAATGCCGTAAGTAAAGGTGGAAGACTCTTAACTATATCGCGCCGTAACGGTCTCCTAGCGGTGTGTCATCACAGGTGTGTATTTCTGCACTTCTGCGCTAACCGTGGATTTCAGACCGCAGATCCGGTCAAGACGACCCTGCCGCCGCCGCCAGAACCCTGCGCTGCGCTGCGACTTCCACCCCTGCGCCTCGCATTGCAAGCAGTAGGGCACCCACCACGGGCGACGCCGCTGGCGCTTTGAGCATCGCGTCCGGCAAAACGGTGCGGATCTGTTGTTCAACCACTTCCATTAGGCGTCGGTTGCCAGCCTGTAGAATGCTCCCGCCCAGTACGACATCAACCGGGCCACTTAGACGTAATCGCCTGGCGCACGCGCGCACGTACGCGCCGACCTCCTCTGCTTGGCGATCGACGAGGGCGCCGGCCACCTCATCGCCCTCGTCAGACGCCGCGAAGACCGCTGGGGCAAGAGACGCCAGTTCCGATTCACGGACGGATCCCAGATGGATGCTCTCAATCAACTTTGGGATGGGCATCGCGAAGTGGGACTCAATGGCGGTTGTGAGAAGGGTCTTCCGCCCTCGTCCATCGACGTCGCGTGCGGCGTGCCACAGAGCGCTCTGCCCCAAACCCAGACCCCCGCCCCAGTCCCCGGACAGCTCCCCCAAGGACAGGAACCGTGCGACCTGCCCGTCCCGGTTCACGCCCACGGCGTTCACGCCCGTCCCGCAGACGACCGCCACCGCATCCGAACTTGAGGACCCCGACGCCAGTAGCGCAAACATGTCGTTGTCGACCAAGAGGCCACCTTGTGCCCAGGGTTTATGGGCGAGGGCGTCGCGATAATCCGCGATCTCCGATGCCAGATCTAGGCCCGAAATGTAGGCGCCGATATGGGCCACGGAGGAAGCGCCTACCGCGTCCTCGACCAATGCGTCTACCGTCGCCACGGACTGGGTGAGGCCAACGAAGTGTGGACTGCAGCCCGCCCCGCGCGCCCTCGCCACCAGCTCCCCGTCGCGCGTGGCTACCAGCACGTCTGTCTTCGTGCCGCCGCCATCCACGCCCACGATCAGCTCATCTAGACCCATGGTAGAAACCTCGCGTTGGCAGCCATCAGAAGATCGGTGAGGATCTCCGCGCGGTCGTATTGCAGGACTAACGGATGCGCCATCATCGCACGCACCACCCGCTCACGCCCGCCATGGATCGCGGCTTCAAGTGCCAGCCGCTCATACCCCGCGACCGCGCTGATCAGGCCGGTTACATCCGTGGGGAGGGGGTCCGTGGGTTCGGGGACGAATACACCGCCCTGGTACCGCGCGGGAACCTCCACAACATGGTCGTCCGGCAAAAACGGAAGCAGCCCCTCATTGCGCAGGTTCACGACGCGCGGAACGTCCTCCTGGCCCCTAATCGCAAGCATTAGCTCCACCGCAGCCTCCGAATAGAACGCACCACCACGCTGGGTGAGCACGTCCGGTTTCGTGTCAATCCGGGGGTCTGCGTAGAGGCGCAGCAGCTCATCCTCAATCTCCCGGACGGCGGCCGCCCGGGAGGGTTCACGCAGTTGCTCCGCCAGCACCTCGTCGTGTGCGTAGTAGTAGCGCAAGTAGTAGGAAGGAACGGAGGACAACATGGTGAGGAGCGAGGGCGGCAGCTCCACCTCAGTCGCAATCTCATCGAGGTGCGTAGTGAGCATCTGTGGCAGGACGTCGAGGTCGCCAACGCGAACGCTAGTTTCCCAAGTCAGGTGGTTGAGGCCGACGTGGCCGAGGGCGACATTGGCTGGGTCCACCCCAAGAGTGTCCGCGAAACGCCGTTGGAAACCGATTGCGACGTTGCACAGACCGACGGCCCGGTGACCCTCATTTAGAAGGGCGCGGGTCACGATTCCGACGGGGTTCGTGAAGTCGATTATCCAGGCGTCGGGTTTGGCGTGACGACGCACCTTGTCCGCAATGTCGAGGACGACCGGCACTGTCCGTAGCGCCTTCGCTA
>CAYFOT010000072.1:0-5922 GCA_964344825.1 uncultured Actinomyces sp. | reverse complement strand
CCCTCCCACCGCAGCAGCACACACGGGGACGTAATCGCCTCCGGATAAATCACGAACCTATCCACATCGATCTGCGTCATCACCGTGTCCAGGTGCATGAACTCCCTGCGCGGCGGCAGCATGATCGCCAAAACCTGCGTGGCCCGCCCCGCACGGAAAAGGCGCTCCGCCAGCCGCTCCACACCCTGCGGCGTCGTCCGCTCCGACACGCCAACCGCGACCAGCCCGTTCCCGAGGACCAGAATGTCCCCGCCCTCCGCCGACCTAGACGCGCCCGAAAAACCCGTCGTCCAAATCTGGAAACCCGCATCTCTGAACCTAGGATGGAACTTGTAGATCGAGGAATAATGCAGCGACTCCCGCCTCCGCACCTCCCGACTCATGGAGTTCACCGCGACCCCGCCGTACATCCACGCCGACGCATCGCGCGTGAACATGTGGTTCGGCAGCGGGCCGATTAGGAAATCGTCATCCCTCAAAGTGCGCGCGACCAGCGAGGGCGTCGGCGCAATCTCCTCCCATTCCGCCTTCGTGATCCCCTCCACGCACAGCCGCGCAACGCCCGCGGGGTCCAGGTCGTACGCCCAATGCGCCAAGTTCGGCGCCAAAAGCGGCCCCAGTCGCTTGTAGTTGACGGTGTTTTCGAGGACGTATTCCTTGGCTTTCGGATCCGCCAGAGTCTCCCGGAACAGGTCCATGAACTCCAGCGTTTCCACGCCTTGGGAGCGCATGGAGTCCACGAAGAACTCGTGTTCCTCCTTCGCGCGGGCAGGCGAGAGCAGGTCGTCGAAAAGCAGCTGGTCGTGGTTTGGCGGAGTGAGCCGCTCCATTTCGCGCCCCGGCTGGTGCACGATCACCGTTTTGAGAGGAGAGACCTCATCATCGACGTGGATGCGGAACTGGCCGGCGTCGGCTTCGGCGCTTGCGCCGCCTAGGTTGGTGCGCGTGCCGTTTCCGGCGTCGGAGCGCGTGCGATCGTCGGCGTGGTCTCTCTTGGCCGGGTTGCTCTGCGTGGGCATTGGAACTCAACTTCCTTTGACTTCACTCAAGATTACGATACCTGCACCCGCCGCGCGCCCGGGTGCTGCCGTGGGGGTAGGAGTCCGCGGGGGAATCATGGGCTGCACCCGCCGCGCGCCCGGGTGCTGCGCAGACAAAGTCGCCGAATCTGGGGCGCATCGGCAATGATTGACCTATGACGCAAACATAACCTCAGTCGAACGGGAACCAAGCGGGTGCGGCTGGTGCCAAGGGTGGCGCCGGAGCCGCAGGCGTGGACGCAAACGAACAAAGCCCCAGGCGTTAATCATCGGGTCGGACCTAGGTCCACCCGAGAGTGCCTGGGGCGTGTACCTCCGACGCTACCATAGGTCGAATGAGAGAAGAAGACCGGTGGTCGAAAACCACATTTGATCCGAAGGCTGTGGCCGATGGAATCAGCAGGGTGCGTCTGCAAGGCTACCTTGATGAGGTAGATGGAGACCTAGATCGGGCCTTAGAGCTGTACGCCTGGAACGGCCGCATGGCGGCTGAGGCCTTCGCCCTAATTGGCGACCTTGAGGTTCTCTTGCGCAACCGGCTCGACGACGCTCTGAAGCGTGCCTATGAAGAGGACGAGCGGGGAATCCCCTGGTTTCTGCAAGTAAGCCTCCCGAACAGTGCCGACACAATGAAGGCGATCGACGAAGTGCGCTTCCGGAACGCTAGGGGAGGATACCCGGACACACGTGATCGCGTGATCGCGGGGGTCTCATTGGGCTTCTGGGTAAAGCTGCTCGCGACTCATGAGTTGTGGCCGGGAAAACTTGACCACGCATTCCCCGAAGGAACGAAGCGCAAAGAAGTGACCGGTTTGGTGGAGCGCATCCGTCAGACTCGGAACCGGGTGGCACATCACGATTACGTCAAGGCCTTCGACCTCCCCGGGAGAGTCAAGGAGGTATTGCGGCTTGCTGCGTTACTATCGCCCGACTACGCGGCTTGGATGGAACAAAACTCCGAATGGGAAGAGATTTATCGTTCCTCACCGAAGACCGACATTGACACGGTGATAGTCGCGGGGCGGGAGGCATGGGACATTTACAACCATACCTCTGTGTATGTTTGCCGCCCGGGAAGGTACTTCCGCGATGTTGAGCGCCTTGGCTTTTACGAGAACAAGTCAATCCGCAGGCAGCTCCCGCGAATCCTAGAGATTAGAGACAACGTTCTCTGGACAGAGGAGAACGCGCAGATACTGGAATCATCCGCCAATATCAATGACAGAAAGATTGCCAAGTCGATCAGATGGTCTCAAAGTGAAGATGGCAAAAAGATCGAGGGCGGCTGGGATGGCTGGAACAACCACTTTAAGGTATTCATCCTGACTGAGGCGAGAGATGAGAACTTAGGGGACGACCGCCACTTGGTCCTTGCCCAAGACATCCCACACAAGACTATTGGCCGTGGGTCCGCGTTCACTCAGAGACAACGGTATGTGCCCAGCAGCAGGCTACAGGTCGCCAAAGACACGGATGACCTAGTCTTGGACGTCATCAGCGCAGACAAAGTCGCGGAATCCGGGGCGCATCGGTAATGATTGACCTATGACGCACACAGAACCACAATCGAGCGAAACTGAAGCAGGCGACGCGGCGGAAGCGGCGGGCATACACGTAACAGAGCTGAACGACGCCAAGTCCGCCGCCCTCTGGGGCGGCCGTTTCCGCTCCGGCCCCTCCCCGGAACTGCAGCGCCTCAGCCTCTCCACGCACTTCGATTGGCGGCTGGCCCAAGACGACATCGCGGGGTCGAGGGCGCATGCGCGTGCGCTCGCCAAAGTCGGCCTCCTCACCGAAGAGCAGCTTGAAGGGATGCAAACCGCCCTCGACCTGCTGGAAGAGGACGTCCTGAACGGCACCTTCACTCCGACGATTGAGGACGAGGACGTCCACACCGCCCTCGAACGCGGCCTCATGGAACGCGCAGGGAAGGACTTGGGCGGCAGGCTGCGCGCCGGCCGCTCCCGCAACGACCAGATTGCCGCGCTCACCAGGCGCTACATGCGCCGCCAAGCGCGCCACATCGGCGCGCTGACGCTGTCGGTGGTCGACGCCCTCGTACAACAAGCCGAGGCCGCCGGGGACAACATCATGCCCGGGCGCACACACCTTCAACACGCGCAGCCCGTCCTGGTCGCCCACCAGCTCATGGCGCACGCTTGGCCGCTGCTGCGCGACGTTGAACGCCTCGAAGACTGGGACCGCCGCGCCGCTGCCTCGCCGTACGGTGCGGGCGCTCTGGCAGGAAACACCCTGGGCCTCGACTCTGGACAAATCGCCGCTGAACTGGGCTTTGACCGCGTCGAAAACAACTCCATCGACGCCACCGCCGGCCGCGACGTCATCGCTGAACTGGCCTTCATCTTCGCGATGATCGGCGTCAACCTCTCCCGGCTTTCCGAAGAAATCATCATCTGGAACACGCATGAGTTCGGCTACGTGAAACTGGACGACGCCTACTCCACGGGTTCCTCCATCATGCCGCAGAAGAAGAACCCCGATATTGCGGAGTTGGCGCGCGGGAAGGCGGGGAGGATGCTCGGCGACCTCACCGGGTTGCTCGCGACCCTTAAGGGCCTACCCCTTGCCTACAACCGTGACCTGCAAGAGGACAAGGAGCCGGTGTTCGACCAGATCGACACGCTGGACGTCCTCCTGCCCGCGTTCTTCGGGATGGTCGCGACCATGCAGTTCAACTACGAGCGCATGGAAGCCCAAGCCCCGCAGGGCTTCTCACTAGCGACCGACATCGCAGAGTGGCTGGTGCGTGAGGGTGTTCCGTTCCGCGTCGCCCACGAAGTCTCCGGCGCGGCCGTGACTTACTGTGAGGACCGCGGAATGGAGCTCGGTGACCTCACCGAAGACGACCTGGCCCTGATCGACCCACATTTGACCAAGGGCGTCCTGGGCGTACTCTCCATCCAAGGCTCCGTCGCCGCGCGCCGCGGACCCGGCGGCACCGCCCCGGAAAGGGTCGCGGAGCAAATCGAGGCCGCCAAGGAAACCGTCACAAAGTGCGCCTCCTGGTGTGAGTCCTAGGGCGAATCCGGGTAGGGTTATCCTGCGATTTTCACCTGTATATATAAGGAGTTACGGTGACCGACCTCATAGAGGAACTTTCCTGGCGTGGACTTGTCAAGCAGCACACGGACATCGAAGCACTGTCCGCAGCGTTTGAGGACGGCCCGGTCACCTTTTATTGCGGTTTCGACCCGACGGGACCCTCACTCCACCATGGCCACCTGGTCCAACTGATCCTGATGCGCCACCTGCAGAATGCGGGCCACTTGCCGCTGGCGCTGGTTGGGGGCGCAACGGGCCTGATCGGTGACCCACGTGAGGTGGGGGAGCGTTCTATGAACGACACCCAGGTCGTGGAGCAGTGGGCCAACCGCCTGCGCAGCCAGATTGAGCGCTTCCTGGATTTTGAGTCCGACAATCCCGCGCGCATGGTCAACAACTTGGACTGGACGGCGGATGTTTCCGCGATCGGCCTCCTGCGCGACATTGGCAAGTACTTCCGCATGGGCCCCATGCTCTCCAAAGACGTGGTCGCGCGCCGTTTGGCGTCCGAGGACGGTATTTCTTACACAGAGTTCTCCTACCAAATCCTCCAGGCAAACGACTTCCTGGAGCTCTACCGCCAATACGGCTGCACCCTGCAGACCGGCGGGAACGACCAGTGGGGTAACCTCATCGGCGGTGTCGACCTGATCCGCAAGGTTGAGGGCGGCACCGCGCACGTCCTCACCACGCCCGTCATCACGAAGTCCGACGGCACCAAGTTCGGCAAGACTGAGGGCGGCGCCATCTGGCTGGACCCCAACATGATGAGCCCGTACGCGTTCTACCAGTTCTGGCTCCAGACCGCAGATGAGGACGTTGTGAAGATGCTGAAGGTCTTCACATTCCTGTCGCGGGAGGAGATCGCGGAGCTCCAAACCGCCACCGAAGAGCGCGCCTACGCCCGCGAAGCACAGAAAGCCCTGGCCGCTGAGGTCACGCGTCTGGTTCATGGCGAGGACGAGCTGCAAAGGGTCATGGCCGCCACCGACGCGCTTTGGGGCCGCGGGGACTTGCGGGATGTTGACGCGGCAACGCTGAGCGCTGCCATCCAGGACCTCCCGAAGGGCGAAGTGACCCCGGGCGAAACTACCGTGTTGGACGCGGTCCTGGCTTCCGGCCTCGAAAAAGGACGCCAAGCTGCCCTGCGCCTAGTGAAGTCCAACGGGCTCTCCGTCAACAATGAGAAGGTTTCCGACCCGGACGCCGTCCTGACTGAGGAAGATCTGCTGCCCGGTGGCGTCGTGCTCCTACGCAAGGGACGTAAGAACCTGGCGGCGGTCGTCGCTACAAATGCGTGAGGCGAAAAGCAGAAAACTCTCCCTCTTCCTGCATCGGGCGCCGGGCCCGGACCTAGACGTCATATCGCTTGACGGTCCGGACTCCGGCGGCCCCGATGATGAGGTGATACCCCACGCCCTCGACCTGTCCATAAGGATTGGTGACGCGCTGCTTTCCGTGGGGGCGTCCGCGCATGAGACTGAGGTCGCCGCAGAAGACGGCGCGCGCCATTTCCGTATCGGCCCGCGATAGTTGCGTTGGCCTCGGCGACACTGGCGATGGGCGTGTCCGTCATGTACGGCGTTTCCGCGGTGATGATGGCGCAGACGTTTGTTGCCGCGCTTTGTGCAGCGATTGTGCAGATGATTGTGGGCCGATGGGGCACTCCGACGTTCTTCAGCCAGGTCGCGGGCGGTTTCACCGTCACGATGGTCGCGATCGGCGCCACAGCCCTGGCCAGACGTGGGGTCGAGCCCTTCACCGGCATCCGCCCCTCCCTCATCGTCGTCGCTGGAATCATGATGATGCTGGCCGGTGT
>CAYFOT010000071.1:4754-5938 GCA_964344825.1 uncultured Actinomyces sp. | reverse complement strand
GAGGGCGCCGGGCACGTGCCGAGGGAACAAGCCGCACGCGCAGTGGGCTCACCGCAGCGTGCGCAGAGAACGCCGCCGCGCAAAATCGCGGGCGTTTGGGAGCAGACGGTCGAGGGCGCGCCGCGCAAAATCGCGGGCGTTTGGGAGCGGACAGTCGAGGGCGCGCCGTGCAAAATCGCGGGCATTTGTGAGCGGACAGGCCGCCCTCGCCCTCGCCCCGCCCTCACCGCAACACAAAGTGGATGTTCCCCGCCTCCGCGCTCTGGAGCACCGCCCCCACCTGCGAGGACGGCAGGACCAACGCGACGGCCACCAGCGACTCGGAGGCGAACCCGCCCCCGGACTCGGTCACCGCCACCACCTCCACATTCTGCGCCAGCCGCGCCAGCGCACACGGCTCCTCCACGCACGAGCCCCCCATCCCCCACACCTCTATTTGATCCCCGGCCGCCACGAACGCGGTCGCACGGCTCACGGCCACAACGACCTGCGCGTACCCCTGGGGTATCCGCGAGGCGCCCTCCCCAACCCCAACCAGCGCCCCCGTCAGCACCGTCCCCGCGGGAATCGGCAGCGACGGCACCTGCCCCACGACCTCATCGATGGCCGTCAGCGCACCCCGCGGCGACGCTTCCGCAGGCACGGCGATCACCCGGACGCTCGAGCGCCCCACCGCCTCCCTCGCCACCAAATCCTCCTTCGCGACCACCACCGGGATCCCCTCGGGCAACGGACGCAGCGCCAGCACGGCGAGGACGACCGCGGTCACAGACACCACCGCGAACAAAGCCAGCCACACGCCACGTGGGGGCCGCCAAACAAGTGAAGTTCTCATGTCACCACGGTGCCGCGGAAGGGGCGCCGAGCGCTCCCGAAAACCCCGCGCCTGTGGATTACTCCCGAGCCACGACACAAAACGACGCAATCTGGCACGATGATCCGGCGTGTCGTCAGAACAGCGTCACGCCCCGCGGCGTCAGCACGCCGTCGACGGGGAGATCGTGCGGCTCGACGGGCAGAAGGCCCGCGCCCACGACCTCGTCCTCGAAACAAACCCCCAACGTCAGACTGCCCGCCGCCGTCGCGAGCGCCCTGTCATACCACCCCGCGCCACGCCCCAAACGCGCCCCGTCCACGCCAAACGCCAAACCGGGGACGAGGACGACCGCCGCCCCCGCCAACGT